>CAYLVR010000112.1:6577-8087 GCA_964387165.1 uncultured Chitinophagaceae bacterium
CCTGCAACTGTTTCAACTCCCTGATTACAGGCTCGATCTCCCGCTTTTTTCTTTCCCTGGCAATACGCTTCGATATTTCCCACACATCTTTTTCGGCTCTGAAGAATTCTTTTCTTTCGCCGGAAACTATTTCTTTATACACCAGGTTCCAGTTTAAAAGCTCCCTGATATTCATATTCACATTGCCCCTGCTTACATTAAGCTGTTCCATGACATCCTCTGTGCTTAACGGTTCTTCAGAAACCAGCAATAATGCGTGCACCTGCGCCATCGTCCGGTTAATACCCCATGAAGAACCCAGTTTGCCCCAGGTTTGTATAAACTGCGCTTTACCCTGTTTAACATTCATGGTGTAAATATACTAAACTTATTAAACTTTCAATAATAATTGAAAGTTTAATTTAAACGAAGGCTATTTTCTGACGATAACTAAGTAAATCAAAAAAAGCCATCTCATAAAGAGACAGGCACAAAGCTGGCAAATCCTTAGAAAAATCAACGCAAACATTCAACAGTCACGTAAACGAAAACTTTCTCCATCATGTACCCGAATAAAAAGAGGGTGTATCGAACTTTTGAATACACCCTCACCAAAACGGATAGAAATTAAATTATAAAGGAGGAGACCATATTTTTACATTTACCCCTGGGTAAAAGAAGAGAAATTGAAAATACTATCCACGCGAGGATTACTGTTTGAAAAAGAATCTCCAGAAATCGAGGCCGAGCGCATAAGCCATTAACAACAGCAGCAGCACCATACCAACCATCTGTGCATATTCAAGAAATTTCTCCCCGGGTTTACGACCGGTGATCATTTCATATAATGTAAACATCACGTGACCGCCATCAAGGGCCGGGATAGGCAGTATATTCATAAAGGCAAGTACAATACTCAGCAATGCCGTCATGCCCCAGAAACGCTCCCAATCCCATTGAGCGCCAAACATATTACCAATACTAAAGAAGCTTCCGAGCGATTCGCTCGCTTTCACCTCTTTGGAAGTAAACAGCAGTTTAAAATTCTTGATATTAGCCATAAGTGTTCCCCATCCCTTCTCAACTCCGGCTGGCAATGATTCAAAAAATGTGAAGTTTCTCTTTTCGAATGTCAGGAACTTGTCGGGCATAACGGGATATATATTAATATTTCCCTTTTCGTCTGTCATTACACCAATATTTACTGAATCACCATTGCGGATAGCAGTAAGATTGATCTCGGCGTTTTTATGCTTTGATTTTAATATAGAAAATTCGTAGAAAGACTGAAAAGGTGTTCCGTTTATAGCGATAAGTGAATCTCCTTTTTGTAATGTGCCGCTTGTGAATTTCGCTTTTTCAACATTTACAGAATCAACAACTGCAGGAAACGCAGGGCGTGCAAGCGGTTCTCCCTTTCCTTTAATCAACGACCTGATAGATCCTTCGGGTACGGTTAAATTAATATCCTCACCATTCCTTCTTATCTGGATCGTTTTGGCTTCGTTTAAAATAAAATCTCCGGATAATG
>CAYLVR010000112.1:8097-11616 GCA_964387165.1 uncultured Chitinophagaceae bacterium
TTTCAAGTGATTCTCCATTCACACCAACAATATGGTCGCCATTACGGATACCAACTTTTTGGCCGAGTGTATCAACAAACACCCCGTATTTCATATTTTTTACAGGGAGCGTTTCTTCTCCCCATGTAAATAATATCATAGCGAAAATAAAAAAACCCAGGAGCAGGTTAACTGTAACCCCACCGATCATAATAATTAATCGCTGCCAGGCCGGTTTGCTTCTAAATTCATGAGGCTGGGGAGGAAGCTTTAATTGTTCCTTATCCATACTCTCATCAATCATTCCGGCTATTTTTACATAGCCACCAAGTGGCAGCCAGCCGATGCCATATACTGTTTCGCCTATTTTCTTTTTAAAAATAGAGAACCCGGGATCGAAGAAAAGATAGAATTTTTCCACGCGGCACTTGAACCATTTTGCGGGTAAAAAATGCCCGAGCTCATGCAGTACAACAAGAATTGAAAGTGATAAAACCAACTGTGCTGCCTTTATGCCTACAGTGGCCCAGTCTATAGCTAATAATGTCATATCTTAATGAATCAAAGTTGGCAAATATCTGTTATTCACCTGATACTTAACATAGTATTATCAAAATCATAACTTAATAAGAGAAGCGGCATAACTGCGGGCCTCACCATCACTTTCGAAGTATTCTTCCAGCGTGGGGTGCTCGATAAAAGGGATATTCTGCATGGTACGCTCTATCACATCGGTCATATCGAGGAAACCAACCCTGTTGCGAAGAAAAGCGTACACCGCAATTTCGTTGGCAGCATTCAGAATACAGGGAAGATTCCCGCCTTTAAACAAAGCGTCGGTGGCTAAAGTAAGATTACGGAAAGTTTTTGTATCGGGTTCTTCAAAGGTCAGCTGGTTTGGTTTTTTGAAATCATACCTTGGAAATTTATTGGGCAGTCGATGTGGGAAAGCAATAGCATATTGAATTGGCAGTTTCATGTCGGGTGGCCCCATCTGTGCCTTCATGCTGCCATCTTCAAACTGAACTATGCTATGAATAATACTTTGTGGATGTACAAATACCTGCACCTGGCTGGGTTCAAGATTAAACAACCATTTTGCTTCGATCATTTCAAGACCCTTATTCATCAACGTGGCAGAATCGATTGATATCTTAGCGCCCATATTCCAGTTAGGATGCTGCAAGGCATGATCACGTTTTACATTTACCAGGTAATTTGGTTTTTTACCAATGAAAGGCCCCCCCGAAGCAGTTAATATTATCTTTTCTATCTTATTACGCGTTTCGCCAACAAGACATTGAAAGATAGCAGAGTGTTCTGAATCTACCGGGATAACGGGCGCTGTTTTTTCAACCGCTTTCTGCATCACGATGTCTCCCGCAACAACCAGTGTTTCTTTATTGGCAAGTCCTATTGCCTTACCATTATTAATTGCCTCCAGTGTAGGCCTTAATCCTGCGAAACCAACAATCGCGGCGATCATCATATCATACACATCAGAGGCAGCGGCTTCTATCAATGCATCCTCACCACCTAATACTTTAATATCCTTTCCTGCCAGTGCATCTTTTACTTTTTGGTATTTCTTTTCATCTCCTATAACAACAATTTTAGGAAGAAACTTAAGTGACTGTTTAATTAAAAGCTCTTCATTATTCTGTGCTGTCAGAATTTCTGCAGAAAAAAGATCAGGATGTGATTCTATTACTTCAAGAGCCTGTGTGCCAATTGAGCCCGTTGATCCGAATATTGCTAATCGTTTGTTCAAAGTGTGCAATTTAAATATTATTTGTTATGCAGCGCCCTTTGCGCTTCGTTATAGCTTAACGCATGTAATCGGGAAACCCTGCCTCGACTATCGAGAATGTTTCACCAGCAGTTTCCTACAGGAACCACCTGGTTGTAATTTATTCTTCAAACCTCTCTAAAGCTTCCGCGATTTTCCTATCGTTACTTAGGCGCGGAACTTTATTTTGGCCACCCAGTTTACCAATGGATTTCATATAATCAATAAATCCATTTTTTCGTATCGGGCGGATATTTAATGGTGCAAGAATATTACCATTAATTAAATCATCATAATAAATATTTTTTCGACGAAGATTGTTATTTACTTTTTCAGCGAACCTATTAAGATCCACCGGTTTATTTTCAAACTCAACAAACCATTCGTGGCATGAACGTGAATCACCTATAAGCGGTGCTACTGTAAATTCTGTTATATGAATATTTTCTTCCTCAGCAGCTTTCATTAAACTGGACTCTACCTCCTCCCCAATTACATGTTCACCAAAAGCAGAAATGAAATGTTTTATTCTACCGGTTACTATTATGCGATGAGGATCGGTGGAAACAAAACGAACGGTATCGCCAATATTATAACCCCAGAGTCCCGCATTATTATTAATGATCAATGCATAATTCTCCCCGGTTTTTACATCTTTTAAGCTGAGTCGTTTGGGATTCTCTTTAAATATTTCTCCTGCGGGAATAAATTCGAAGAATATCCCACTGTCGGTGTTTAATAATAACCCTTCAGCTTCCTGTGAATCCTGGAAAGCAAAAAAACCTTCCGAAGAAGGAAACGTTTCGATCGAGGCCACCGGTGCGCCAATACTGTCTAATATTTTTGATTTGTAGGGGTCGAAATTCACTCCGCCATGAACGATCACAGATAAATTTGGAAATATATCTTTTACTTTTTTACCTGTTTTTTGTGTCAGCCGGTCATAATACATCTGCATCCATGGTGGAATACCACTGATGAGCGACATATCCTGGTTAATGGTTTCTTCCACTATTTTATCCAGTTTGGTTTCCCAGTCGTCGATGCAATTGGTTTCATAAGAAGGCAACTGGTTTTTACGCAGATAGCTCGGCACATGATGATTAACGATACCGCTTAATCTGCCCGTAGGTATATCGCTTATCCTTTCCAGTTCTGGTGAGCCTGACAGAAAGATCATTTTACCCCCTGTAAACTTAGTGTTCCCCGATTCCGCTATATAAGATAAGAGAGCATTCCTGGCGGTATTAATATGATTGGAAATCGATTCCTTACTGATAGGTATGTACTTAATCCCACTGGTGGTACCGGAAGTTTTGGCAAAGTAGATCGGTCGACCTTTCCAGAGCACATTATGCTTGCCCTCCTTGATACGGTCTATGTATGGTTTGAACTGTTCATAGTCACGAATAGGCACCGCCTGGCTGAACTGTTCGTGGCTCTGAATTTCCTGGAACCTGTGTTCCTTGCCAAATTCCACCAGTTTCCCTGTCTTAAGGAGATCTTTCAATATCTTTTCCTGGTCCTCTATGGCAGTGGCCATCCCCTTTTTGATGCCTTTATATATATAGCTGGCAAATGGTTTTGCCAGGAGCGTTTTGATGTTCATAGTTACTTTCAAGCCTTAACAACAAACCTACGTCAAATCGAACAAGAAAAAAACGCCTAAAAATGTTTAAAATACATATAAAGAACTTACCTTTGCACTCCTAATTTTTGGAATCATGTTCGCAATAGTAAAAATAGCCGGT
>CAYLVR010000113.1:0-11615 GCA_964387165.1 uncultured Chitinophagaceae bacterium
CGATTACAAAATTGAGACTCTGCCCTGGAAGCCTAATCTATTGCTGGCATCCTTTAAACAATATTCAATGGTTGAGGAAAGGATAGTCAATAAACTCAAGGTTATTGCTATGGGCCACTATCCATTCAAGGTGGAGCTGAAGGATTATGGCAGCTTTCCAAGTCATTCGATCTACATCAACATCACATCTAAATTGCCCGTTCAGGACCTGGTAAGGAAGGTTCGTTCAGAGGCACAATCCCTGATGAAGCTGGGCGATGATAAACCCTATTTTTCCGGTGAGCCGCATATGATGATTGCTAAAAAGTTAAAGCCCTGGCAGTACGAAAAAGGATGGCTGGAATACTCTCAACGACATTTTACCGGAAGATTTATTGCTTCGGAAATGTTATTATTGAAACGATACGACGGTGCGAAATCATGGCAGGTAGCAAAACACTTTCAATTTCAGAACCTTCCTGTTCAAATTAGGCAGGGAGAACTTTTTTAAAGGCATTTAATATATGTTGCTACAAGAAATTAAAGACCAACTTTCCATTGCATCTCCCGCTGAGGTAGTTAATTTGACGATAGAATTTGAACGGGGCTTACAAAAGCTGAGTGAATTCCATGAAGATTATGCGCACTTTTACCAGGAGTATGCTTCCGATATTAATTATTTGAGAGCCACCAGAGATCCGGAAAACGGCAAAGAGTTAATGTGGTTTGTTGATACTGCCATTGGAATTGGTGAAAGATTGAAGAATAGTTGATGATAAATTTTAAAATTCAGCAGACATAAATTAACTTGCTATTCTCCTACAAGGGTTAGGGTTGAAACTAAATACGGGGCCTGTTTTTACAGTGCCCTTTCTTTATTATAGACTTGGGAATGTACCTTGCGGCATGGTAACACAAGAAGAAATTTCCGAAATCGAACAGTATTTTAAAGCCACAAATTTGCCGGCAAGCATTAAGACGAAGGAAGGGCTTATAACAAATGTAAGGGTTGAAAGAGCCTGCTTCCTGAAACTGCCGGATAAATTCTGTATCCATCTCCCTATCTGGATCAGGATGATAAACAAGTTGTTTATCCTTTCCAATTCTTACTTTGTATTTATTTTTGTCCATACTATTTCTTTTAAGAATAAATGAACTGTCTACGGATAGGCTTGCCTTTCTCAAAAGAACAAACCAAATTAAACAAGAAATATTTCCAGTTACTTACTGATCTATCCGGCGATGCTTGCCAGTTTGCTGACTGGTAATACAGGAAAAGTGCATCAGTATATTTCATATGCAATCCCATTTGCAAGAAGCAGTATGGTACTTCCAGGTTGGAGAGAAACTTCTTTGTTTGCGTGATATTCATCCAAGTTCAGTTTTCGTTTTTGAAACAATTGCTTCAGGCTAAATCCTATGCAAAAGTGAAAACTACCGGAAATGAAATGTGTGAGATATTGGGATATGGGGGAAATAAAGTATTGGTAATTTAGAAAAACTGATCTGCAAGGGGAATATCTTTGGATTTTTGTCTAAATTGTCACGAGAAAAAAAATGCGTCTTACATGCCGGATGATATACAAGGTGGACAGATCATTTTTAACGAATCGTTGCAGAAATACGAATTGCACCTTCCAAACAGTATATTGCAAGTTGTCTTACTGGATTTTCCCCATCAACAATCGTTTAATATTGTACATAAGGAAAAGTTACAACTTGAGTGGCTGCAGTCCGATATTCTCATCCAATATAAAGAATCGTTAAAAGCAGATGCTGAACGTAGAAAATTTGATAGAATAAGGATCGGGGCTTATGGACTTTTGATAGTAGTACTTGTGTTTTCTACTTCCTGGCATCAGAAGTTGGCCGATCTCATCTATGTCCCGTTATTTGTAACTAAATTGGCGGTAGTATTAATTGGTATGTTCTTAATCTGGAAGATTTTTAAAAGTCTCCTGTTTGGCGGTTTTTCTCCAAATGACACAATGGAGTCGTTGAAGGTAATTCAGCTCCGAAAACGTATTGAGGAGAATTATTCCTAGTTTGTTTACTCAGATTTTTAAAAAAAATAAGAATGAAATTTCTTTGAAATCAATAAAACTTGCATTACCATAACAGATGCCTGCCATTTGTTTTCTTGAATTTCTTTTATAAAATATTCAGGTAAAATCAGCCCCCATGAACTCCATTAGATATTGTAATATCTAATTTACATCCAGACCCCACAATAAATTTAGTATTTCAACATCTGATGTTCCCGATACATTATGGACGAAGAGATTGCTTTGCCATTAATAAACTAACGATTATGAAAAAATACATTACCATTCTTCCTTCCCTTTTTTTTTCAACACTTGCCCTTTCGCAAACTATTCAAAATGTGTCTGGAAGCCAGATTGTTTTAAAAAGGGACTCTGTAAACATTGTACCAGCACTTCTAAAATTCAAAATGGTAGAGAGACCTTTAGCAAGAACAGTAAAATTAAAGGTCAGAGATATAGATAATGGAGATGCAAGGTTGGGTAAAGATTATGTTTATCCATTGTCCTCAGAACTTACTGATAAAGAAATAAGTGATGCTACAAGTCAAGAAATTAATTTTAATATCAATGTGCTCCCTGATACTTCGAAAATTAAAGCGAAATATTTTAATATATATTTTAGTTATGAGAGGAATGGTATGCCAATTGAAGACAAGTTCAGAATAGCTATTGAAAACCCCTATAAGCCTGAACCAAAAAAAAATGAATTTGATACTTCTAAATGGTCCGTAAGAATGATCACAGGAAGCAATTTTGATTTTTTCGATGCGCCAGTTTTTAAAAACTTTGCAGGAGAGTTAAAGATTTTTCTTCCAGGGATAAGTAAAATAAAAGAAAAAAAATCTGGAAAAGAACATTTAGTTGGAATTCAAGCGGGTATTTTTAATTATCGATATTTTGAATCTGACAGTAGTCGTGGAAACATCTATCAAGAGCGTTACCTATTGGAATCAACTTCAAGAAGCTTAAAAGTTGATACTACTCAATATGTAACTAATGTTTATGCCCTAAATGCAAACGTATCGTACAATAACTGGGGATTGTATTTCAATCCAATGATCAGAATAAATGGCAACGAATGGTATGACTTATATGCCGACCTTCATTTTGAAGGTGTTTGGAGAACAAAAAGAATATCCAATAATATTGTTACGATACGAAAGGATACATTATTATATTCCAAATCGGATTCGGCCAATAGTATGGTACTACAAGGATATCCTGCTATTCGATCAATTTACAAGGATGAAAATTATTTTGATTTTTATATTGGTATAGGATTGCCAATGAAGTTTTATATCAAAAAAGCTTTTGAGTTTTATGTAGACCCATCATTAGGGATCACCACATTCCAAACTGTAAAGTATGATAGAACCACAAAAAACGGAATAGTTCAAACTCAGGTCACTACCAAAAACCAATTAACCCCATTTGTTCTTACAAAATTTCAACTATTAACTACTATTGCTCCTGTTGATATAGTTCTTGGCGGAGAAGTTAGAATTATAGGACGGAAACAACTGGATAAATATCCAGCTTATAAAGCACTTTATTTAGGCGCGATTATACCATTTAAGAAATAATAGCAAGTACCTTCCAGTTCAGCACCTTACCGGTGAGCATAGTGATTTAATACAAGTGATATGTGAAGCCATACAACGTGTGGAGATGTGAAAACCTTTTTGTATTTTAGTTTCGATTCAAGTTAGCAACAGTCGAGCCCTTCGGAGTGGTGTCCGGGGGCTTTTTAGATGTTATCTATCACTACGGTATTATCAGTCTACTTTTCAGGTTCCGGAGGGATTCATCTGTGCGTACTACTGCCTTAGCAGGCATATCAGGACTGATTTCTATCTTTATTTTAGCTCTTACTCCCCGCATATACGTCAGCATCAGACCAACAGGGTCTTTGAGTAAAGAAAAACGCCGAGCACGGTCTATAAAATACAAATAGCACTCTGACTTACAGGCACTCCAATCCGGCAGCTTCATTCTTTTCTCCACCTGTTCCCAGCATTCATGCAGCCAGTTTTCGTCCAGCGTTTTGTAATAATTTTTTAAGAAGACATCGGTACAGCTTTTTATAGCCTCTTCACGGGCCAGTATGACTTTTTTAGGGCCGGTATGTATGCCGCAGTAGCGTATATATGTTTCACCATCCACCCAGGATATATTTTCGGCCCGGCAGTTGTGATTGTTGCGGTCTTTAAAAATAATATGCCGACAATGCCGGGGATTAGCAATAAAATGATCTGCTACCAGTCTGGCAAGTCCAAAACATCTATCACATCCACCTTGCCGAATGCGGATTTTTAATGACTGCTTTTTTTTAGCTACTGGCTTGATTATCCTGTTCCCTCTGTATACCACTCCGTTTGCTGTAATATAATAACCCGCAAAAACATTTAAAGGCACACGGGCCGGGTCTATCCAGTCTGGCTTCCGGTAGCGCCTGGGCGGCCCCATCAAGTTATGGCTTTCGGCATAACGGTTTACAAACCGGATAAACTCCGCTGCTGATACCCACTGTATATTATCTGAGCGGCAGTTGTTTTTATCGCGGTCTCTAAAAATAATCCTGCTGTAATTATGCGGGTTGGGTATAAATGCAAGCGCTATCAGCTTGGCTATCGCTATACGAATGGTTTTTCCTCTGCTGTCTTTTACTCTTACTCGTACTGAACGACCGGCATTCTTATTCCAACTCAACTGTCGTCCTTTACAGTACACACTACCACACTCTGTTATTGTATAGCCCGCATAACCTGGTATGGGATGTAGTTTTTCCATTAACCTGAAGATAACAAGATTTTGCTTACGGCTGGCCGCACTGAAATGGAAAAGAAAGGAATTGCGCAATAAGCAGTCTTTTATTTTGGGGAAAAAGTTTAACCCGAGACACTACAAATTTTTTTGTCCAATGAAATAAACTATCTTGCTATCCTCCTACAAGGGTTAGGGTTGAAACTAAACGGGGTCTGTTTTTACAGTGCCCTTTTTTTATTACAGACTTTGGGAATGTATCTTGCGGTATGGTAACACAAGAAGAAATTTCCGAAATCGAACAGTATTTTAAAGCCACAAATTTGCCGGCAAGCATTAAGACGAAGGAAGGGCTTATAACAAATGTAAGGCAGTATATAGGATCGCACCTGAAGATATTGCAGAGCCATGAGCCTCTCAATGCCTATGAGGGGTATTATCATAATTTGGTTGCGCTAAAAGAAGTTTTGAATGGAAAAATTTGAGATCATACAGGGTAGAGATATGCCAGGGTTAACAGATGTGATGCACAATGAATCGCCACGCTGTAAGCTATTGGTCAGTGACCTGAACATAAATGATGCATATGAGGGTGATGCGGAATACCCTGTAAAGATTTTTGACTTTGCAGATCCTACCGATGGGCACTACTACTGGGCGGAGGTTACGATCGTTAAAATGTTTGAAAGCGGGAGCTATGACCGGCTAATGGAGGAATGCTGGAAATGGTGGTTAACGGTACAAATAGGGAAGCGGAATAGGGAAAATTTTTCAGAAGATTAAATCCAAAAGCAACAACAGTTCTTACGTGTCATTGCTTTGATCAATATGTATCTCGGTTTTTAGGACATTGCATTGGATTTCCCCAGTTAAGGGGGTTGGGTGTCCCCGATGCGTTATCTGGCTCCCTCGCTACTATTGTTGATACGCTTCGCTCATGGCTATCCTGCATACCAACAACGGCGCAATTTGTTTTCTGATTTAAGAAGCTGGCAATACTATAATAACAATGCTGATAAATTTGCATCAAAACCAATAAAGATTTTCAATATTCAGATTAAACCCACAATTATTATACTTCTTTGCAAACTGATAAAAATTCAATAGTGCTTGAGTACCTATTGCATCAGTACGAATATGAACCCGATAAAGAAAATGAAACCATAATTGTTATTTTATCTGTATTATTGAATTTGTTGGTATCTTTTAGAACGCATTTCAAATGCTTGCTCACTACCTTCCATTACATCGCAAATTTCTTTTTTTATTGCAAGTCGTTCAACAGTACCTGAATGTAATACTTGCAATGCGTTACTTTCAGAGTTCATAGAAATTATATATTCAGCATCGCCATTTACCGGAATGTTTGCATTGTGGGTAACTACAATAATTTGCCTGTGTTCTTTTGCAATCAGGTAACGGGCTTAATATCTTCTTCCGAAGATGGCTTATTCAGCCGTTTTATTTTCTATGCTTTTAAGGTGGAGCAAAAATGGAAAGACGTTTCCCCCAATGCCAATAACATCAACCTCACTGAGCATTTCAAAGTATTGTCCTTAAAGGTCTTTAACATGGTCCAGTTGCTGCAACGGGAAGAAACCATCGTAACATTAACCAATCAGCAATGGCAGCAGCTAAACCAAATCTGTGAGTCATGGCTCAATGAAATAACTATGTTCACAGCAGAAGAGGCCGCCAGTATTGTAAAACGGTTGGGCTTAATCCTGTACCGTATGGCAATGCTGTTTACCGCCTTACGGAAATTTGAAAACGGAGAAGCAGCAAACCAAGTAGTTTGCACCAATGAAGATTTCAGCACCGCTTTGCGGTTAGCCGAAATCTACCTCCACCACAGTATTTTAATGTTCAACAACCTGCCAAAACAAAGCGAAGCAACCCAATTCAAAACAGGCGACAGCAAACGCAAATTCTTTGATGCTTTACCGGCAGAATTTACCCGCCAACAAGCCGTTGAAACCGGCAAGCAGTTTCAACTTTCTGCCCGTACCGTGGATGACATCCTTCACAATGCCACTGGCAAGGCTTTGGAAAAGCTGAAGGCCGGGCATTACCGCAAAATCTAACACCTTCCCCTTTCCTGCATCCCCATACTGCATAACGGATGGGGTTTTTGCATTGTTTGCAGACTTTGCAAGGTTTGCAACACTGCCCGACCGCATAGTCGGCTTTGCCAATTTTGTTAGTAAAACTATTCTTTTGTTTTCTTATATTTGCCAATATTTGACAAGTCAATATTAAAACGATGCAAAGTCAATTTGGTGAGAAGATTAGGACACTTAGGGAGCAGCAGCATTTATATCTGCGACAGGTAGCACCATTGCTTGAAATGGATACGGCTCAACTGAGTAAAATTGAAAAAGGTATGCGGCAACTCAAACGGGAACAGATACCCATCCTTGCCGATATACTCAAAGCCAGTAGCGATGAATTAATGACGTTATGGTTAGCCGACCAAATCTATGCAGTTGTGAAAGATGAGAAATTGGCAAATGAAGCAATGCAAGTAGCAGAGAAAAAAATTAATAGTAAAAAACGAATCAAAAAGTAACTGACGTAATGATAACTAAACAAGCCCTGGGCAGTACCCTTTTCGGCATGGCCGATATATTAAGAGATAAGGTAGAGGACTATAAAGCCTATATCCTCTCTCTTTTATTTTTTAAACGCCTTTCCGATAACTACGAATGGGAAAATAAAAATGCCATTGCAGAATTTGAGAAAGAACATGACAGGCTTCCAACAATGAAGGAAGAAGCGGTTATCTATAAGAAGAAACACGACTTTAAAATTCCAGAGGAGTGCTTTTGGAAAGATGTACGGGAAGCACCGATTGATAAAAAGAATGAAGCCCTGCACAAAGCTGTAAATGGAATTGCAGAAGCCAACGTAGATAAAGATGGTAAGTTTTTTCTCAAAGGTGTTATCAATACCGTTCGCTGGAACGAACCTGCACCCGATGGTTCAGGCGGAAAGAAGCTAAGCCCGGAAGTGCTTTCTTTATTGGTGAGTTATCTGGATGCAGTTGACTTGAGCAATAAAAATGCAAGTGTGGATGTGTTGGGCGATGCTTACGAATATTTGATAAAACGTTTTGCAGATGAAAACAAAGGTGGCACTACTGCCGGACAATTTTACACACCAACCGAAGTACGGGATATAATTGTACGATACCTAAAGCCGCAAAGTGGTAATGTGGTGTATGACCCTACTTGTGGTTCAGGTGGTTTCCTGATTGATGCTGCCAAGTATTGTAAAATAAACTATGGAAATCAAAAAGCCATTCGCTTATACGGACAGGAAGATGTTTGGAACACCTGGGCGATTTCAAATATCAATATGATCCTCCACGGGTTGGATGCCAAAATTGAAAAAGGCGATACCATCCTCGACCCGAAATTTAAAGAGGAAGACAATGAATTGGAGATTAAAAAGTTTGATTTGGTGATGGCTAATTTTCCATTCTCTCAGGAAAATTGGTGGAAGAATGGCGAACCTAAAAAAGATGCAAAAGGAAAAACGGTAAATAAAAAAGACGGCTCTCCGCAATTAGAATATCCCGGCAAAGAAGATTTCAGCGACCCTTACGAACGCTTTACGTTTGGCAATCCCCCATTTTCCAATGGTGACTTTGCCTTTCTCCAGCACATTGTAGCCTCTTTAAAAGACGATGGCAAAGCAGGTGTAGTTTGTCCGCAAGGAGTTTTGTTCAGAGGGCAACCTGAGAAAACTGAAGAAGAAGATGGCCAAAACCGTAAAGCCGATGATGAATATTTAATACGCAGAGGCTTTTTGCAGGGTCCTATTGACAACAATGGTGGGTTCACAGCCATGCACAACATTGTTGATGCGGTAGTAGTGTTACCCGGAAATTTATTTTATGGCACTACCATTCCAGGTTCTATTTTATTCATCAACAAAAACAAGCCGGAACACCGCAAGGATAAAGTGCTAATGATTTACGCTGCCAAAAAGGGTTGGTACAAAGAAGAAGCAAATATGAATACGTTGCTTCCGCATGATATGCTTCGCATCTCTACCATCTTAGAAAGCTGGGGCGATTCTGCTATTGCTCAAACATGGATTGATTCTCAAAAAACAAGGTTAAAGGGATTGATATTGGAGGATTTAGAATTTAAGTTATCTGAAATAGAAGAATACTACCACGAAGACTTAACTACTCTTTCTGCCAAACTATTAAAAGCTAAAAAAATCATAGCCGATAAAGAAGCAGAAGATAAAAAGCCCACAAAGACTGAACTGAAAAATGTTGATACGGCACAAGCTGCATTTAATAAGCTGCAAGCCGAAAAAGAAAACAAAATTCATGCAGCACATACCCAGGCGGAAAAAGAACGCAAAGCAATAGATGAAGTTGAACAGGAGCTGCTTACCATGTTGCAAGATCCTGAATTGCGGAAAAGATATTTTTCTGTGGTAGAAATGGAAGAATTGGAAGAAAATGAGTTCAATCTAAACATCCCTCGATATGTGGACACCTTTGAGCCAGAAGAAGAAATTGATTTGAAAGCAGCAATTGAAGATTTTAAATCGGTTCAACAATCAGAGAAGAATACAGAAATATCACTCAATCAACTATTGATATTCTAACTATGGAGAAGATAGGAAAATACATAACGAAGTATGTAAAAGGTAAAACGCCAAAGGAGCTATACGAAGCCCCCGCTAACGGCTTAATGCCTTATCTGTCGCCTGATTATTTAAGAGATAAGGCTGCTCCGGAATTTTATGCTTTACCAACTTCAAAAACAGTTCAGGTTGATGATGGTGAAGTAATAGTTCTTTGGGACGGCAGTAATGCAGGTGAAATATTTATTTCTAAGAAGGGAATACTGGCATCAACTATGGTGAAATTGGATTTTGATGAAACAGAAATACATAAACCTTATTACTCATACTCCTTTCAATACTTGGAATATTTTCTAAAAGCTAAAACCGCTGGTTCAGGTATTCCCCATGCTGATAAAGGAGTAATCAAAAGGCTCGACTTCTTTAAACCGGAAAAGCCTGAACAAAAAGCAATTGCTGCCATTTTATCAAAAGTAGATGCAGCAATAAGAGCAACAGAAAATAGTATTAAGGCAGCAGAGAAACTAAAAAAGGGATTAATGCAGAACCTTTTCACCGGCAAACTGAAAGTTGATGGATCTTGGAGAAAAGCGGATGAATTTTATAAAGACGAAAAGTTTGGAAATGTTCCTTTAGGCTGGGTAGTAAAGAAGGGAAATAAAATTACAGATAAAATTACAAAAGGACAATCTCCTAAATGGCAGGGGTTTGAATATCAAACAGAAGGTGTATTATTTGTTACAAGCGAAAATGTGCTTGATGGTTTTATTGATGTTAGTTCTCCAAAATATTTACCAATTGAGTTCAATGACAAAATAAAAAACAGCCAACTTCAAAAAGGCGATATTCTAATTAACATTGTCGGTGCTTCAATAGGAAGGTGTGCAGTTTATGAACTTGATGCAGAATTTGCGAATACTAACCAAGCAGTTTGCGTTTTTAGACCCAACAGCGAAAATGACAGTGATTTTATTGCCTACTACATTCAACTGGAGCAAACCCAGCAAAGATTGCTCGGCAATTCTGTAGAAACCGCAAGGGCAAATTTGTCTTTAGGTGATTTTAGAAAATTCAAATTCATTATACCGGAAGCAAAGGATGAGCAGAGTTTAATTTCCGCTAAAGTCAAGGAAATTGACAGCATTTATATTTCTAAGCACAAGAAAATAAAAACACTTCAAAGGCTCAGAAAATCACTTATGCAAAACCTGCTTACAGGTAAAGTAAGAGTTGATGTAAATAAAATTGAGCAAGTATTACAATCACAATTGAATTAAAATGGTATTACCTGACTTATTAAAAGATAATTTAAAAATTGTTTTCTGTGGCACTGCCGCAGGAAACAAATCTGCTGAACGCAAGGCATACTATGCCGGTGCAGGTAATTTATTTTATCCAACCTTAGCAAATTGTGGTTTTACTCCTCGTATCCTAAAGCCCCAGGAATTTTCCGAATTGCTGAACTACCAAATTGGATTAACCGATTTAGCAAAATTCACTTTCGGCATGGATAAGGATTTGAAACATGAGGATTATGATGCAAAGGGTTTTGAAGAAAAGATTTTGATTCATCAGCCCGAGTATATCTGCTTTAATGGAAAAACGGCAGCATCAAAGTATTTAGGAATTGCTGATACCAAGCTCATAGCCTACGGCTTAAATACAGCCACCATTAACAAAACAAAAATATTTATAGCTCCTTCTACTTCACCTAAAGCATTTGCCTATTGGGATGAAAGCATTTGGAAACAATTAAAAACCCTAATCAACTGATATGAAACCAAGCTGGGCAAAACAAGAGGTGTACAATTACTTTGATGCTTTTCTTCAAAAGAGTATCCTCAATAACGATAGTTACATAACCGATAATCCGGGCATTTTTACCATTGACAACCTCAATGCCTGTGTAACAGCTTTTGTAGATAATCCTGATACAGGCGACCGAAATTTTGATGCTAAATCAAAAGACCAGTTTTCAAGAACATCAAAAGAAGTTCAGGAAGTATTTGCTCATTTCATTTGGCTTTGGGGTATGCCAGCTTCTGATATGACAAGTTCAGGAAAGAAAGGAACAGTTATAAGATTTTTAGGTGATGAATATAACGACAAACTCACCAATGTTTTTGTAGATGGTGGTATAGGTTCGGCAGGTCAACGCCACAAACTAAATAAGCCCTTTGAAATATCCTATTTGCTTTTGCTTTTCAGAGATGTAAAAAG
>CAYLVR010000114.1:0-11515 GCA_964387165.1 uncultured Chitinophagaceae bacterium
AATCCGAGTGTACCGCTAGGTTGCTGAACGTATGCGCCAACATCCTGCGATCTGAAACCAACACCAGATTCATAAACTTCAGGATCAAGCCCTGAGTATTTTGTAATCAGGAACAGGTTAGCTCCACCCACATAAAACCTTAACTGGCTCAATCCCGCTCTTTTCAGACCGCCAGACCTTAATGTATAACCAATCTGTACGTTTCTTAATCTGAAGAATGTGCCTTTTTCAATGAATGCATCATTCATCACTCCCGAGTTACTAAAATTGGTACCGTTTTCTGATTTCTTCCAGGTTCCATTAGGATTTGAATCGCTCCATGCATCCAGTACCCTGCTATTTCTGTTTCCGGGACCGCTTTCCCATGAAGCCAATGTTCCCATCAGACTATTTAAAACATCCTGTCCAAATGAACCATAAAGCTGTGCACTGAAATCAAAGTTCTTGTAGTTCGCGCCCAGGTTTACACCCAATGTGAATTTAGGATTTGCATGACCAAGGAATGTACGGTCATTAGTCGTGATCTCGCCGTCACCGTCTTTATCCCAGTATTTCCATCTTCCTGGTGCAGCGTCCTGCTGTGTAGCATGATCATCAACTTCTTTTTGATCTTTAAAAAGACCCAGAATCTTATACCCATACCATGAGGTCATAGGCTGGCCCACTGCAAATCTTAACCCACCTTCATCATAATAACCGGGATCAGGTAAGCTGGTGATTTCGTTTTTATAAGTTGTAAAGTTCACACCCGCAAAAATGTTGAGATCTTTTGAGAGTCTCTCGCGATAGTTTACGTTGATATCAATCCCCTGGTTCTGCACATCGCCGATATTTACAAAAGGCGATACTGGCTCACCAAGGAACTGTAGAAGTTCTAGTCTTCTAAGTAGTCCATCTGTTTTTTTCTTATAATACTCAGCGGAGATATCAAACCTGTTGTTAAACAAAGTTAAGTCGAAACCAACATTGGTCAGAATATTTGTTTCCCAAGCAGATTCGGGGTTACCGAATTTACGTTGATAATATCCAACTGACAGATCATTTCCGTTAATCGGGTAATAAGAGAATCTTGAATCCTGTTCCATGATTGAATACCTGTTATCCAGGGGAATTGACTCTTTATTACCCATTTTTCCATAACTCGCGCGTATCTTCAAATCATTGATCCAGGAAACATTGTTCATAAAAGACTCCTGGCTTATGCGCCATCCGAGGGCAAAAGATGGGAAAGTTCCATATTGGGAGTTCTCACCGAAAGCAGAATATCCATCTCTTCTTAAAGTTACCCCAAGAAGATATTTATCCATGTAGCTGTAATCAAGTCTTCCAAATAGAGAGAAAAGCGCAGTTTGCCTTTCTGGATAATTAGCATCAGTGTTCGATGAAGGAAGTCTGGTCTTACCCGTGCGCAATACCAGATAATTGTAAGAGTTGGACTCGAAATTTTCCGATCTTCCGGTAAGGCCTCTAGCATTAGTTTCAATTGCCTCAGAACCTGCAAGAACCGAGAAACTGTGATCACCGATCTGGTCCTTATAATTCAGTGTATTGGTCCACTGCCCGCTTGTCGAATAACCCGCAGCTTCATCAAGAGCATCATTTCCAGATCCGTCTCTTCCCCAGTATGCCCTTGGCGAGTAATTTTGCGAATAATAATTATCAATTGTTCCCCCGGCACTGGATCTAAATGTAAGTTTCTTTAAGAGATCAACTTCCATAAACACGTTACCAACTATACCATAGCCCTTGTTTCTATTGTTTTTAACCAGGTCAGTCGTAGCCTTGGCATTTGACCAGTCCCCGGCATCTTCAACACCAGTAGAAAAAGGGCCAGCATAATTACCAGCTATATCATAAACAGGGAGAAAGGGAACAGATTTGATAGCGCCCTCAATAGGTCCAAAACCGCCGTTTACACCAAAACCCTGGCTTGTTCTGTGGAACACATTCAAATTCTCACCAAAACGAATCCTGTCATTTACCTTGAAGGTCGTATTGATCCTGGCATTGTATCTTTTCAGTACAGAATTGTTAAGTGTACCATTCTGGTCAAGATAACCAAGTGAAAAAAGATAAGTTGCTTTGTCGGAACCGCCACTGGCAGTTACATTGTGCTGCATCATTAATGCAGGCTCCATAATTTCATCATACATCAAACTTCCATCATTCCCTCTCGCTATTGGTGCAATGATATAGCTGTTCCTACGAGAATTAACGGGATTCAATATATATTTAGAAGGATCAACAGCCAGATCACCGGCATTTCCTACACCTTTGTTATCATTCTGATCTCTCCACATATAATCGAAGATCTGTCCGCCTGGAAAAGTAGGGCTGGTTGGATTAATTTTACTGTACTCTGTTACATACTGTTCAGTTGTTAACAGGTTCAGGTTATCAAGAGATTTAGGAAACTGCATATTGTAATATGAATCATACACAACCTGCGGAGCGCCAGACTTACCTCTTTTGGTAGTAATGATAATTACACCATTAGAACCACGGGCACCATAAATGGAAGCTGCACCTGCATCTTTCAGAACCTGTATTGATTCAACATCAATTGCAGGCACCTGGTTAATATCTCCCTGGATACCATCAATGAGCACTAACGGTGAATTGGAAAAACCGGTAACCCCCCTGATGAGGATGCTACTTGGAGAGCCTGGTGAACCACTATTAACAACGTTTACACCTGCTGCCTGGCCCTGAAGCGCAGACATGGCAGAACCGGAAGGGACTGCTTTCAGCGCTTTCACGTCAACGATGGCAACAGATCCAACGATGTCTTTTTTCGCTTGTGCGGTATATCCTGTTACAACCACTTCTTCGAGACCGCTGGCCTGGCCGGCGGCAAGTGATACATTAATAACAGAACGGCCATCTATTTTAACAACTTCGCTGTTAAAACCGATAGAATTAATTAAAAGAGAGGCATTATCAGGAGCAGAGATGGCAAAGTTCCCGTTTTCGTCGGTAACCGTACCTGTGGTAGTACCACTTATAATAACGCTGGCTCCCACTACTGGGTTATTGTCGGCCCCAACGACACGTCCCGTTACTCTCGTCTGCGCAAAAGCCTGCACCTGACAGAAAGCAAGGAAAACAATAATTAACTGTAGGATTTTTTTTCTCATATGCATTTTATCATTTTTTGAAAAGATGGGTTAAGAAGATTGATGGCATGGGAATCTTAGCTTTGGTTGTTAAATAAAAATTAAACTTAGATTATTTCTAAAAGGTAAAATGTTCTACTATTAGCTAAAATTGTTGTTTAATTATCACTCCAATAAATTACAATTCTGTCATTAATTTGTCTTTTAGTTTGAAAATATTGTTTCTACATCAACTGGTTAACTTTCATCCAGTTAAACAGAACTCCCGTCCAGTCAGCAAAAGCCGGGTATTTTAAATATCCGTGCCCCCCAGTTGAATAAATATGTGATTCGAATAAAAGTGAGTTTTTTTGAAGAGCAGCACAGAACAGCATAGTGTTACTTAACAAAAAGTCGTCAGCGGCTGCTGTTATGAAGGTCGGGGGGGTGTCTTTTTTCACATGCAACTCAAGTGAGAACTTTTCTATATTCTTTTGAGTCGGAGAATTACCTAATAAATTGAACACAGACCCTTTGTGACTAACAACTGTATCCATTGTAATTACCGGATAAATCAGAATCATAAAATCGGGGCGTAAACCGGAATTTTCATAAAGTACCCCGGCAGAGGCAGCAAGATGCCCCCCTGCAGAATACCCCATTATACCAACCCTGTTTGTATCAATATTAAATTCTTTTGATCTTTCCCTTATTAAACGAATTGCCTGTTGTGCATCCTGTAATGGCCCCACAGTACGGTCAACCATTGTTTCATCTGATGGCAGCCTGTATTTCAGCACAAAGGCAGCAACGCCACGCGCAGCAAACGCTTTGGCCATATCATTTCCCTCGCGGTTGATATACAAACTCCCGTATCCACCGCCCGGGCAAATAATTACTGCCGCAGTTTTATTTTTTTGTTTTGAAGGAAGATGCACAGTGAGCGTGGGAACAGTTACGTCAAAAATCTGAAGATCTTCGCCCTTACTGTATTCTTTAACATCAGAAGGAATTGAATTAGGAATATCACCGGTATATACGGGAATTGTTCTTTGCGCAGATACATGCAAATTAACAATCATCAGCAGAGATAATATCTGGTATAACCGGAAGCTCATCGTAGGGCAACGAAATTATTACAAGCGCCTTCACTAAAATGTCACAGGCTTATCTACATTTATCGCCAAATGATCATTTAAATGAAGGAAGCCATGGTTTAACAGTAGAGAAAAATTCAGGTGTAAGCGCATCGGCCCAAAGTACAGATGCTTTTTCCAAACCGGATTTGCTTAAATGTATTCCATCGTATTTATCTTCTTTCTCCAGATCTTTATCATAATCAGGTCCCGTAAAGGTATTTGGCTCTTGTAGCATTCTTTCCTGAACATTTCTTATCCATAATGCATTGGAAGGAGTTTGCCTGTTTACTACAACAGTTAATTGATCAAATCCAAGATCTGTTCTTGCCTGTTGCATAAATATTTTATAATCTGCCAGCACGCTATCTTCATTTTTTCTTTGATTATCGTTTTGACCCTGATCGGCAAGTAAAGCTCTTATGCCTGTAAGAGGAATATATTTTTTTAATGTATTATATAAATTAATATACGGCATCCTGATTTTTGATTTTACAAAGCCATGTTCAAATTGAATATTTTGAGAAGACTTTGCCCAGTGCTCAAGGCTGGTTCCACCAAATGCCGCATTATAAATTAATACCGGAATATTATTTTTCTTCGCCACATTATCTGCAAATTTCGACCAGAAATAAGAATTATGACCGAATGGTGCAGGGGCAATATTCGTTGAAGCATGTACAAAAACGGGCTCCGGTAAATATTTCATATCTCCTGTTTTGAGATAGAAATTTTCAAATTCATCCGATTTTCCATCCACCGCAACAGTATTTACCCTATCGTCTGTTGCTCCTTCAAGATTAATTTCTCCACCCTGTGCAACAGAATGCCCCACAATTACAAACACCTCTCCTATTCCAACACGTTCAAGTTTTGTTTGTGCAAGTTTTTTATTTTTATTTTTCGCACACACTTCCAGATCATACCAACCAGCCCGTGCCGTGATGGTCCCCGAAAAATCATGACCATTTATTTCATTGTCGATCGTTGCCCATTTTGTTGAAGTACCCTGCCCTTTAGATCGGGCTACCAGCCTGGCCTCTATTGAAGTGGTGTTTGCCGGACAATTTCCTTTTATCAACACAACCGCATTATTATTAAGATCACGCTGATACACAATCCTGGTAACAGGTGAAATAATTTTTAATGAATCGAGTGCAAGCAGATCAGATGCAATCCCCAGATTAATCAGTAAAAAGATTAAATAGCTTTTCTTCATATCAATACTTTAAATATTTATTGGAGCAGGAATGTTTTAAGCTGTTGATCATTAACAGCTGCGAAAATAAGACGTTGATTCTTTTGAGTGGTTAAAATTTTCAGATCCTTTACATCTCCATCAATTAACAGCCCCGATTTTATTCCATTAACCGGTTTAAAATTGCCTTTTCCATCACCTAATAATAATAATCCATGTGATGCATCGTACTGTCCCGTTGCCAGGTCTGTTTGATATTCATTACCTGCAATTACAATATCTATATTTTTATCATTATTTATATCTGTGCAAATGATACTGTTAACCGGGGCAACCTGCGCCTCCAACGGCAAATAATGAGCAATATATTTCCCGTTGCCTGCATTTTCTATCCATACCGATCTCGTTTCGCTGCAGGTTAATTCTAACAGATCATCGGTTGGGGTATTAGATAACACGCTTGTCATATCGCTTACTGCATAGTCCTTATTATACAGATATTTCTTTTTCACAAGTGGAACCTGCGCAGCAAATTCTTCCCGACTTATTCCGGGAAAGAGGCGGCGCTTACCTTTTTCATCATTTCGATAATAAGCAACAATGGGATCAACACTTCCATTTCCATCAATATCTTTCGCGTATAATTTAATTGGAAATTCAGGCGATGCTTTGTATTGGTTATTCAGTCCAAGATTACCTGCCACGATATCGAGATCTCCATCATTATCAATATCGGCAACCTGCAGACTCCTCCATTGACCATTAAAATTTTTAAGTCCTGTTTCCGAAGTCTTATCAATCAGCTTCGACCCGTTATTAATAAAAATTTTTATCGGCATCCATTCACCGGTCACAATGAGATCCGGTTTTTTATCTCCGTTAAGATCGGCCCAGATAGCTGAAGTGACCAGACCAACATTTTCCAGCTCAGGACAAACGTCCTGTGTAACGATTGAAAATTTACCCCCGTTATTCTGTAGTAAATAGCTGTTTGGTATAAGTGGGTATTGTCTCGGAATTAATCTTCCACCTATAAAAAGATCCAGATCTCCATCACCATCATAATCCCCCGCGGCTACACACTGTGCGCTTGTAAATATTGTTTTCGGGAATGCCTGATCATCCAGTGAAAAATTTCCTTTCCCATCATTTAAATAAAGTCTTGGTAAATAATCTGTCGATCCCGGATCCGATTCCACACTTCCACTATTTATAAAAAGGTCGAGGTCTTTGTCACCATCTGCATCAAATAAAATACAACCGAGATCTTCCTGTGGTTTTTCTCCTGTAACCAGTTCTTTGGAAATAAAATTTCCATTTGCCTGCTGGATAAAGAATTTACCAGATTGCCCTTTCGCGCCCCCGATAAAAAAATCAATTAAACCGTCACCATTAATATCTCCTTCTGCTATAAATGGTCCCAACTGGGAATATTTCTGAGGTAATAATTGCTGGTAACCAAAATCGTAAAAAAACGTTTCGTTATGTTTAAAATCTATCCCCAGTTTGCCAGACACATCTGTAAATAAATATTCCCCTGTTGGTATTTTTTCCACAATTTTAACTGGCTGAGCATCCTTGTAATTTATTTTTACTGTTGTATTTGCTTTCAAATTCAACAATAATTGTTGTTTACCATCCGGCCAGGTAATTAGCACTGAATCAACAATGGCTGATTTACCAATTCCAAAATGCAAACGCTTATCCACTGAAGACAAATACCCTCTTACCGGCTGTTGTTCGGCCATCTGTTTCTCGTCGCCTATAAATAATTTTATCCGTGATCCTATTCCTGTTTTATTCAGTGAGTCGCCCGTTAACTCAAATCTTATATAATTATTTTCGTTTTTTTCTGCTTCGTTGCGCAGGATAAATACCGACCGGTTAATATTATTTACGACAAGATCCATATCGCCATCATTATCAAGATCAACATATGCACATCCGTTTGAAACGGCCGGCTCGCCGAGCCCTGCGGTTTGAGACTCATCAGTAAAACTCAGGTTGCCGTTATTTCGGTAACAATAATTAGTAAGCTCTACGGTACCATACTCGTCGAGTTTTTGCCTGATAGTCTTGTACCATGAATTAAAGTCATGAACCGGGCGTTTGGTTGAACCATTATAGTAGTTAATAAAATCATTATTTATCATATCCCTCCCCATTCCGTTTGTGATATGAATATCACGCAGCCCATCATTGTCAAGATCAGTCATTAATACGCTCCAGCTCCAGTCAGTTTCAGAAATTCCTGCCAGTTGACCGACTTCGCTAAAAAAAGGAAGTTCAGTATCATTTGTCTTACGTAAGCCATTATTGACCTGTAACATATTTCTTATGAACTGTGGTTCGTATCCTGCTCTTTTTTCCATAATGAACCTGTCATAATTCAGGAAACTATGCATCATTTTTTTCCGATAATTATCCTGAGGCATCATATCCAGTGAAATAATATCTGTAAGTCCATCATTATTTATATCACTTGCATCCACTCCCATACTGGAATAACTCTGATGCCTTGTGGCGATGGCAATCTGATTTGTAAAACTGCCATTTTTGTTGTTGATCCATAACAGGTCATTAGCCAGGTAATCGTTTGCAATGTAGATATCCGGCCAGCCGTCTTTGTTAATATCAGTTACCGTAATTCCGAGCCCATATCCATTTTCAATTATGCCGGCCGAAGTTGAAACGTCCTCAAATGAAGGATGGCCGGTTTTTTTATTAATTCCATTATTTCGAAACAGTTTATCTCTCGCATTTGTTTTTCCAGATCGTCCGATTGTTTCAATATTATTTGCGTTGCCATGATCTTTGAAATGATTTAAAAGATACATATCAAGATCACCGTCAAGATCATAATCAAAAAAAGCAGCCTGGGAAGAATACGATGTATCATTAAGGCCATATACCGCTGCCATCTCCGTGAAACTGAGATTTCCGTTATTTATGTATAAAAGATTTGTTCTCCTTCCCGCATCGCCATATAATGAAGCGCAGAGGTAAATATCATCAAAGCCGTCATTATTAATATCCACGATACTGACGCCGGTAATCCATGTATCAGTAGTAAGTCCGGCCTTTACCGTAATATCTTCAAATTCAAGATTTCCTTTATTAATGAACAGCCCCGAGGAATTTTGATTCGCCCCGAAAAAGATATCAGGCAAACCATCATTATTAAAATCTCCTATTCCCACGCCAGCACCCATATACACGTAGGCATTATTGATCAGGTTTACTGTATCATCCTCTTTAATTGTATTATTGAAATCAATACGGGTTTGAGAAGAAGGAAGGGACGTGAAATGAATAAATGACTGTTGAACCACAGTGTCTTTCTGTCTTCCGCAGAAACTTAATGATAAAATCAGTCCGGCCGAGATAAAAAACAAAGCTTTTTGCATCTCGCAAAATACATTATTCATTTCACAATGCCAGCCAGGCTGCCCGTTTTGGTAGGGGCTCATTTTAAATTGAGACAAAAAGATAAATTGAGTTGCTACTTCCGTTTAAGTTTGCAGCTACTGTTGTTTGATCAGTTGTACTTCAGCTATGATTTTAATTTCATCACCAACTACCACACTTCCTGCTTCTGTAACTGCGTTCCAGGTAAGTCCATATTCTTTTCGGCTTATCTTACCGGTAACAGTGAACCCCGCCTTCGTCTGTCCGTAAGGGTCAACAACTGTCCCCCCGAAATCAACATCGAGAGTAATTGGTTTTGTAACCCCGCGTATAGTCAGGTTTCCCTGAAGGGTGGCTTCAGACTGCAGCGCTTCGAAACGGGTACCGGTGAAAAGCACCTGCCCATATTTATCCATATCGAAGAACTCGTCTGACTTCAAATGGGTATCTCTTTGCTCGTTATTGGTATCAATAGAACTTACATCTGCCGTGAAAATAATATTTGTGGTACTGTTAAAATCATCTATCTCCGTTTCAACGGTGCAATCAAATGTTTTGAAATAGCCAGTCACTGTAGTGATCATTAAATGTTTCGCTTTAAACTGGATCTCGGAATGTGCGGGATCTATTTTCCATTTTATAGACATGATAAATAATTTTAAATGATTATTTAATTAGTTGTACCAATATTGTACCCGATCAATTCTTTTTGGAAGGCACTAATAATTCACGAGCATCTATGTCAAAAGCATTTGCAATACGAAACAGGGTTTCTATAGTAGGTTGCATCTGGTTTGTACACCATTTCGACACTGTATTAGGGCTCATATCCAGTTTCTCTGCCAGCCACATATTTGTTTTCTGCTGTTCTGCGAGTACTGCTTTTATTCGGTTAAATATTTTTTGATCCATCAAACCCAATTTATTGTAAATATAAGTTGATTATTTATGTGATAAATGGGCTACTACATACGGTGCGGGACAAGGGAAATAATTGCTAACAGAGTGAGAATAAGTTGATTTAAAGTGTGATTAGATAGAGTTATTGTGTGATTTTGGCTAAAAAAGTATGTAGTTTAACCCATTTGGATTGATAAAACCAATTGAAAGAGGAAATAAAAGTTACCATTATTGATAAGACAGGGGAGAAGAATGATAATTCAGGCTGGGTATGGAATGAAAAGCCAGCTTTAATATTTGAATGGACTGACAAACCAGACAGAGAAAGCCACCAGATTGTTGCTACTGGAATAGATCAAGTGCAGCCTTAGCAATTGATTGAATATTTATGTCGTCTAGTTGGTAGTTCCTTAGTATAGTATTATATTTTCTACTGTCAAATTCACTGCAATACTTCAAATAAGCCTGTGATACGATACGTTCCATTTGCTTTTGATCGTTTGCTCTATCTTCTTCCATCTGGATAATATAAAAATGCTCCCCGTTATACTGCAATATTAGCTCTGTTGCGTTCTTATTCTTTGCAGTAAATTCCCATCTCAATACTAACTTATATACACTTTCCTCATTTGATTTATACCTGAATTGGCTTGCCTTAATATCTCTATTAAATTCAAACAATCCATCAACGAAAATATCTTTAGGATATTCCCAATCAGCTACATCAAAATTCAATGGAGTTATTTTCACTTCTTTGGCTTAGGCGTTATTAACTCCTTAGCTAATTGATCGAATGAACCATTAACCCTTAGTTTGGTTTCGTATTTATCAGCCCTCGGCTTGGGTGTCTTGGGCTTGCGTATTAGTGTCTTTTTTGCCATTGTTTACTAAGGTAACATATTTTAACCTTCCTTCAATTTGCATCATTGATAATTGAAAGCGGAAACCATCACCCATTTCGCGGTTGTTAAATCTGTAGGTTTGTTCGTCGCAATAACGCTGCAAATGTTTGGGGCTTACTGCATGGTATGTGCCTAATAGCATTCTCTTAAAATGGCTCCAATACCCTTCTATTGAATTGGTATGAAACTGGCCTACTTTGTATTCTTTATCAGCATGGTTGATGATAATATGATTGTAGTTCATTCCTACTTGCCTATACATGGGATCTCCATCTGTTACAAGTGTTGCGTCAGGGTGCAAATGTTGCTGAACAAGATTAATAGCCTCTAACTTGTGAGGCACAACTACTGTTCTAACATTACCGTTGGTTTCCTGTAATCCTACAACGGGGATTTTAGGCTTCTTGTCCTTTGATGCTCTTTTGGTCATACTCATGTTCTTCACCTTACCACCTACATAGGTTTCATCTACCTGTACTTCATTCTCTAGTAATGGGCTGTTTTTCTCTTGTAATGATTCGCGGATTCTATGCAGCATAAACCACGCTGTTTTCTGTGTTACGCCTATGTTCTTTGCAAGCTGGATTGAACTAATACCTTTCTTATGTGCTGTTACTAAATACATGGCAGCAAACCAACTTGTAAGGGGAATATTTGAGGCTTCAAAGACTGTCCCGACTGTTACACTATACTTCTTGTAGCACTCTTTATTGGCACATTTAAAACGTTTGCCGTTCTCTATCTTATAGCTCTTTTGACAGCCACAATAAGGGCATTCAGGTACACCATTCCACCTTTGCTGTACTAGGTAATCCCTACATACTTGCTCATCACTAAAACGGGTCATTAAGTCTTTTAGATTCTTTACCATGTGAC
>CAYLVR010000115.1:0-11468 GCA_964387165.1 uncultured Chitinophagaceae bacterium
ACCCCAAAATATACGCCTTCCTGCAGATGAATATTTTCTTCTTCCCCAATCTCTTTTGCTTTTTCTATAAGCTGTTTACTATAAGGCTCGCTCATATCAGGGAACCGTTGTCCAAGACTGTCTTCATTTTTACCGATCAGCGGGTTTATAACCGACATACTAATATGATCGTTAATAATCATCAGATCACCCACTTTAAAAGAAGTATTCACGCCACCTGCAGCGTTAGACAATAATAAAGTTGTGATCCCGAGAAACTTCATCACTCTTATAGGGTAAACAACATCCAACGCAGAATAACCTTCATAAAAATGAAAGCGCCCGGCCATAACTACTACTTTTTTCCCCCCCAACTCTCCAAAAACAAGTTTTCCTTCATGCCCCTCTACGGTTGAAATGGGAAAATGAGGAATATCTTTATAACTTATGCTGAACTCAATGTTAATTTCGTTTAAAAAATTGCCCAAGCCGCTGCCAAGCACTATTCCAACCTGAGGCTCGATGGCATATCTATCGCGAATAAAGGCGGAGGTTTCATTCAACTGACTGATTAATGAAGACATATCCTGCAAATATATCACTTAACAGACATTCGTTAACTTAGCAACCTTATGGCTGCCAATGAATCCACTAAATTAAATGTATCCTCGGAGATAGGCCGGTTAAGGCGACTTCTCGTGCACAGCCCCGATAGCGGGCTGGGAAAGGTTGTTCCCTCTAAAGCGCAGGACTGGTTATTTGAAGATATTGTTCATCTCGATACCATCCGGAGGAAAGAATATGATTATTATACTAAGATATTGCTATACTTTCTGGATCCCGAAAAAATCAGGGGTAAATTGAAACATGCAGATGCAATAGAGAATGACCGCAATTTTTATAAACCTGATCATAAGGATTTCTTCTACTCAGAAAATGTAATTGAGCTGCAATGGTTGCTTGCAGACATATTAAATGATTATGAAATTAAACTGAAACTGGTATCATCTATTTGTGCGATTGAAAATTGCTCATATGAAACCCAGCAACAGTTGCATGGCCTGGATGCTAAATTACTTGCAAAAGTATTTATTACCGGCTCAATGGATGATGATAATATGCTGTTCCCTCCTATCCCCAATTTTATCTTTACCAGGGATATCGGAATAGTTATCAATAAATATATCCTTCTTAATAAACCGGCACGCAAAGCGAGAATAAGGGAAGCCTTGCTGGCTAAATATATATTTTTCAACCACCCTTTTTTTAAAGAATACCAGGACAACATTATCGAACTGCCGGATGCCACGCATCATTTTTTATTACCGAAGGAAGCCGATGATAAAAAAATAACACTTGAAGGCGGCGATGTAATGATAGTCTGTAAAGATCATTTATTGATAGGTGTAAGCGAAAGAACAACTATGGAAGCTGCACACCAGGCCATCAATATATTATTTGAGAAAGGTGTCGTTAAAAAAATAACTATAATACGCATCCCCCGCAAAAGGGATTATATGCATATTGATACAGTGTTTACCCAGGTAAAAAGAAACGTATGGGTGATGTTGGGAGTGTTTTCTAAAAAAGCGATCAAAAAGGAAAATGCCGACGTAGTGCAAAGAATACTGGAAGGAAATGTGAAAAAGGATGAAAAACTGAAGATCATACAATTCAGAAAAAAAGATATAGAAAATCCGAAGTATTTTGATAACCTCGAGGATTTACTTACTGATATAAGCATTAATGACCTGGGCAGTAATGATAAAGTTAAATTTATATATTCCGGTAACAACGAATTCCCGTTTGATGCGCGGGAACAATGGACGGATTCCTGCAACCTGCTTGCATTGAAAGAAGGCGTGGTACTGGGCTACGACAGGAACGATAAGACAATAGAGGCTTTTAAAAAAAATGGTTTCACTATTATAGATGCTGAGAAATTAATCGGGGATCTCGAAAACAACCTGGTTAATATAGATGATATGAAGGATACTGTTATTCTAATGCCCTCGGCCGAATTATCGCGTGCCCGTGGAGGATTTCATTGCATGAGCCTTCCATTACTCAGGGACGAAATAGAATAAAATGCAGACCACATCGCATATATTAATGATAAGGCCGGTGAATTTTGCTTTTAATACGGAGACGGCCGTTAATAATTCTTTCCAGGTAAATGCTGGGCAGCAAAATGTACAGGATGCCGCATTGCAGGAATTTGATGATTTTGTACGAAAACTACGTGCTGAAAATATTGATATACTTGTAGTGAACGATACCTCGGAGCCTCATACCCCTGATTCTGTTTTTCCTAATAACTGGATATCATTTCACAATAACGGAGATATTATTTTGTATCCAATGTATGCAATGAACCGGCGTCTTGAACGCAAACCTTCGGTTATTGAAGAAATTAAAAAACAATTTGTAATCAGGCATACAATTGATTACACCAAATTTGAGCAGCAGGATAAGTTCCTGGAAGGCACAGGAAGTATGGTACTGGACAGGGATAAGATGATCGCTTATGCCTGCTTATCCCCTCGCACAGATAAAGAATTATTTGAACAGTTTTGTGAAGAGATGAATTATCATCCTGTTAGTTTTACCGCTGTCGACAATAGTGGTCGTGAAATATATCATACCAATGTAATGATGTGTGTGGCCGATAAATATGTTATTATTTGTCTCGATTCAATAAAGGATGTTGAAGAGCGTGAACATGTAGAGAATACCATTCATAATTCAGGAAAGGAATTAATAGAGATCGGCATGTATCAGATGAATAATTTTGCAGGAAATATGCTGCAGGTAAATAACTCTTCTGGTAAGAAATTCCTTATAATGTCTTCGAAGGCCTATAATTCCTTATCTAAAAGACAAATCGATAAATTAACATCATTTAACGATATCATTCATTCGTCACTTGATATAATAGAATCGAATGGTGGTGGCAGCGCAAGATGTATGATGGCGGAGATCCATTTGCCCGCCCTCCCCGTTCCCCCCTTTTTCAAAGGGGAAATTTCGCGTAGCGAAACGGGGGATTTATGAAAAAGAACCTGGAAAGCTCCGCATAAGCAAAAACTGCAAGGGGGTTAAATAAATATCTTCTTCAACCCTTCCTGGAAAGTTGAAGGCTGGTAGCCTAATTCCTTTTTTGCTTTATCAATAATAAACCCTGTTCTTGGAGGGCGAACGGCCGGCTGTTTAATATCGGGTGATGAAGATTGTTTAACAAGTGAAGCATCATATCCAAAAAACTTCGCAGTCTCCACAGCCATTTCATATGGCGTCATCTGCTGCTCTCCCGACAAATGATAGATACCCGTTACATTTTTCTCAATCATCAGTAAAATACCGCTGGCAAGATCATAAACAAATGTTGGGGTGCGCCACTGATCGGTTACCATGTTGATCGTTTTGGAGGCTTCCAGGCTTTGTTTCATCCAGCCTAAAATGTTGGGCCTGCCTGGTGTTCCTGTTTCTCCGTAAACTAAAATTGTTCTGGCGATGGCCCAGTGTAGCCCAGACTCCATTACTGCTTTTTCTGCAACCAGTTTTGTTCCTCCATAATAATTAACTGGCGCCGGTTCATCATCTTCTTTATAGGGCCCGCTTGCTCCGTCGAAAATGAAATCCGTTGATACGTATAAAAATCTGGCATTAATGGCTTTTGCCGCATCAATAATAAAGCGGGTTGCGGTCACATTGATATTATAACAATCCGGTTTGTTTAATTCGCACTGGTCAACCTGTGTCATGGCAGCTGCATGTACAATAAGGTCCGGCTTTTCCTCCGTAATAAAAGTTTCTACAGCAGAACCATCTGTAATATCCATTTCTTTATAAGAATACCCGTCAAGTGCCGCTATAATTAACCGGCCGGGCCCACGACCAACCCCAACAACAGTATAATCTTTTTCCAGCAATTGTTTTATCAATGTTTGTCCTAATAAACCATTAGCGCCGGTTACAAGAATCTTCATATTAATTTGAGTGATTGAGATTATAAAGAATAAAACTAAATATATCTGCTGCAAGCTCGATATTTTTCATCACATTACTTGCTCCATGTCCTGAATTTGTATCTATTCTTATCAGTATTGGATTTTTCCCTTTATAAACGTTTTGCAGTGTTGCAGCATATTTAAATGAATGAGCGGGCACCACCCTGTCGTCGTGATCGGCCGTCACAATCAATGTTGCAGGATAATTTAATCCTGGCTTAATATTGTGCAAAGGTGAATAAGCATATAGGAATTTGAAATCTTTTTCTTTTTCACTGCTGCCGTATTCTGCGATCCAGTTCCAGCCAATTGTGAATTTCTGAAATCTCAGCATATCCATTACCCCCACTTCAGGTATAGCTACCTTAAACAGGTCGGGTCGCTGATTAATTACTGCGCCTATTAATGTACCGCCATTTGACCCTCCGCGAATAGCCAGTTTATCGGGTGAAGTATATTTTTTACTGATTAAATACTCTGCAGCTGCAATAAAATCATCAAAAACATTTTGTTTTTTTTCAAGCATTCCTGCTTCATGCCATTTTTCTCCATATTCCCCGCCTCCTCTTAAATTCGCAAAAGCATATACGCCTCCCTGTTCAAGAAATGGAAGAACCGACGGGCTGAAACCAGGAGCAAGTATTACATTAAATCCACCGTACGCGTATAATAATGTTGGATTTTTTCCATTCAGTTGCAATCCCTTTTTATAAGTAATGAACATTGGGATTTTTGTACCGTCTTTGCTGGGAAAAAATTCCTGTTTGGTCACATAATCTTCAGACTTAAACAGTACTTCGGGTCTTTTAAACAAAATACTTTTACCTGTCGTCATATCATATCTGTAAATATTGGTCGGGAATGTAAAAGAAGTAAAGGAATAAAAAACATATTTATCATCTTTCAGGCCTTTAAAACCATCTGCAGTGCCTAATCCGGGAAGAACCACTTCTCCTGTTTTTTTGCCATTTATGTCGTGTATATAAATCCTTGTAGTTACATCTTTCAGATATATGGCGAATAGTTTTCCACCTGCTGCTTCGATTTTAACCAGGGGTTCGGCTTTTTCGGCAATAATTGTTTTCCAGTTTTCAATCCCCGGGTCTGCCGGATCAACAAGCACCAGTTTTTGATTAGGCGCCTTATCATTTGTTACAATAAGGAATTTATTATCAGGAGTAACTTCTATGAATTTATATGAAAAATTTCCAACATCTTTTATTATCGGTTTGAACACTTTGTCGGCTGCACGACTATCAAGATAATATAACGCATTGCCGTCAAATCCTTTCCCTCTGTCACTGATTTCCATAAACAGAAAGCGTTGTTCTTCATCAGTTGAAGTGAAATGGAAGCGCTGCAGATTTAATGTATCCTCATATAATAATATGTCCTCCGTTTGGCTGGTTCCTATTGCATGATAAAATACCTGGTGATTTTCATTTTTGGAAGAGAGTTTACTTCCTGTTCCCGGGTCGGGATAACGACTGTAATAAAATCCTTTGCCCATCCATGAAACATCTGAAAACTTTATCCACTGAATAGAATCAGTCAGATCTTTCATAGTGGTCATATCCCTGACGTAAAATGTTTGCCAGTCGGATCCTCCGCGCGAAACACCCCAAACAGCATATTTGCCATCTTTCGATAAAGAAAACGCTGCCAGTTTCGTAGTGCCATCAACCGAAAGTGAATTTGGGTCAATTATCACTTCTTCTTTACCACCCAATCCTTTCTGGCGATACAATACTGATTGGTTCTGCAATCCATCATTTTTGAAATAATACAAATATTCGCCGTTACGAAAAGGCACGCCATAACGCTCATAATTATATAGCTCCCCAATTCTTTTTTTCATCTTCTCCCTGGCGGGGATAGCTGATAGATAAGTTGAGGTGACTTTATTCTGAGCTATTACCCAATCTTTTGTTTCCGCGCTTTTGTCGTCTTCGAGCCAGCGGTAAGGATCTTCAACAGTTGTTCCATGATAATTGTCGGATTGATTAATTTTTTTTGTAGATGGATATGAAATCTGGGCTTTCGATAAAAACGTCATCGCGATTGTTAACAGGGTTAAAGTATATTTGATCATCTTGACTTTTTATAGTGATATGAGTACAAAAGTATGCCGGGATTGAATACTACCTCTTATCAAAACAAAACCTTACTTTTACGCTTCGTTTTACGTTTTGGTAGAAAGTTTTTAACGATCGCAGGCTGTTTTTTGAAAATATTAAATAAATCCAACTGATTCTGTTTCATAATGAAACCGGGCAGTAAAAACTTAAAGCACGGGAAGATGTTTACTGCGAGGTTCCATCTGACCATAGAAAAGACATATAGGACAGATGAAAAAGGTTACTAAAATCGGGGTCCTGACATCAGGTGGCGATTCCCCGGGAATGAATGCGGCAATTCGCGCGGTAGTAAGAACATCGATTTTTTATGGCATTGAGGCTTTCGGAATAATGCGTGGTTATTCGGGTATGATTGATAATGACATCGTTCCTATGCATTCACGTAGTGTAGCGAATATTATCCAGCGTGGAGGTACTATTCTGAAGACAGCCAGGTGTAAGGATTTCTTTCAGCCTGAAGGACGTAAAAAAGCTTATGATAACCTGAAAAAACTGGGTATTGACGGCCTGGTGATTATTGGTGGCGATGGTTCCTTCAAAGGAGCCGATATCTTCAGCCAGGAATTTGATATTCCCTGTATTGGTATCCCCGGCACTATCGATAAGGATATGGCGGGAACTGATTTCACGATAGGTTTCGATACAGCTGTAAATACCGCAGTTGAAGCTATTGATAAGATACGCGATACAGCCGATGCGCACGACAGACTTTTCATTATTGAGGTGATGGGGCGCGATGCCGGCTATATTGCCCTGCACAGTGGTATTGCCACCGGTGCTGAAAATATCCTGATCCCTGAAAGAAAAACAGAGGTCGATGAGTTGGTCTATGGCCTCCAGGAAAAAGAAAAAAGAAAAAAACTTGTTAACCTTGTAGTAGTAGCTGAAGGAGAGGATTTTGGTGGTGGTAACGAAGTAGCCAAGATTGTTAAGAAACATCTCCCTAATGCAGATGTCAGAGTTTGTATACTTGGTCATATTCAAAGAGGTGGCTCCCCCTCCTGTTTCGACAGGCTGATTGCCAGCCGTATGGGGTATTCGGCAGTAGAATGCCTGATAGAAGGAAAATACAATGTGATGGTAGGAATTGTAAATAATAAAATGCAATACACTCCGTTGGCAAAAGCAGTTAAAGCAAAACAAAAAATAAACAATGAATGGCTGAAGATCGTTAAGATCCTCGCCAGTTAAGGAGACAAGCAATAAAAAAACTATGACGAAAAATGTAAGCAAATACCTGCACGAATCGATGGATAAAGCAGCAGGCATAGAACATAGCTCACACAGAACAAAGATTGTTGCAACAGTAGGCCCGGCATGTGATTCTTTTGAACAACTGCTGGCACTTGTAAAAGCCGGAGTAAACGTTTTCAGGCTCAACTTCTCTCATGGTAGCCATGAAGACAAAGCAAAGATCATTGATCATATCAGGAAAATAAATTTAACCGAACCTTATAATATTTCTATTCTCGGCGATCTGCAGGGACCTAAATTAAGGGTTGGTGAAATTGAAAATAATGCACTGGAAGTTTTTCCGGGCGACATTCTCACATTCACAAATGAAAAGGTTGTTGGTAATATCGACCGTATCTATGTTTCATATCCTAATCTTCACTCCGATGTTAAAGTCGGTAATAAGATTATGATCGATGACGGGAAAATGGAAGTACAGGTTGTGAGCGTCGAAAAAAACCATGATGTAAAAGTGAAAGTTACCATGGGAGGAATTATCTCTTCTAAAAAAGGCGTTAACCTTCCCGATACTAAAATTTCATTACCCGCAATTACCGAAAAAGATTATGCGGATCTTGAATTTATTATTGAACAGCAGCTTGATTGGGTAGCTTTATCATTTGTAAGAAATGTAAAGGATCTTGTTATCCTTCGCAGCAAACTCAATGAGAAAAACAGCAAGACCAAGATCATTGCAAAAATCGAAAAGCCCGAAGCGCTTGTAAATATCAGGGATATCATTATTGAATCGGATGGTATAATGATCGCACGTGGCGACCTTGGTGTTGAATTGCCGGTTGAACAGGTGCCGTTAATTCAGAAGCAGATCATTCGTAAATGTATTCACCGCGCAAAACCGGTTATCGTTGCTACCCAGATGATGGAGAGTATGATTGACCGCAGCAAACCGAACAGAAGTGAAATAACTGATGTGGCAAACGCTGTTCTTGAAGGAACGGATGCCGTAATGTTGAGTGGTGAAACAGCAACGGGAAAACATCCTGTTCTTGTAGTAGAAACCATGCGTAAAATAATTATGCAGGTTGAAAAAACAGATTATAAATATAATCGCGAAGATGAATTGGTACCCCAACCACATTCTCCATCTTTCTTAAGTGATGCTATCTGTTATAATGCATGTAAACTGGCTCGTGATACCCGTGCAAATGCATTGGTGGGTATGACACAAAGCGGCTACACCGCCTTTATGTTATCAAGCTACCGCCCGGCATCGCCGCTATACATTTTCTCCAAAGAGAAGAGTTTAATCAACCAGTTGAGTTTGAGCTGGGGAGTAAGGGCATTTCTTTATTCGGAAGAAGAAAGTCTTGATGAAATACTCGCTGATGAAATAGAAATATTAAAAGAAAGAGGGTTTTTAAGACCGGGAGATCTTGTAGTAAATACAGGAAGTACACCAGTGCATTTACATCTTCCAACAAATGTTCTGAAAATTACTAAGGTAGAATAAAAGTGATAAGTTAAAAGTGAAAATTTAAAAGTAAAGCAACCTGATGTTACTTTTAAGTTTTCACTTTTAACTTATCTTATCTGTCAACTGTAAGTCCCGCTCCTAAATATTCTCCATTCAGCCGGGATATATTTGTAATTGAAATTTCTTTCGGACAAACGGCCTCGCATGCGCCGGTAAATGTGCAGGAACCAAATCCTTCTTTATCCATTTGAGCTACCATATTTAATACCCTTGATTCTCTCTCGGGACCACCCTGTGGCAACAATGCCAGATGCGAAACCTTCGCCGACAAAAATAACATGGCCGAGCTATTCTTGCACGCTGCAACACATGCACCGCATCCAATACATGCGGCAGCGGCAAATGATGCATCCGCGTTATCCTTTTTAATTGGAATTGCGTTAGCATCAACAGCATTACCAGTATTAATTGAAATATATCCACCAGCCTGTATAATTCTATCGAATGCAGAGCGATCAACCATCAGGTCCTTTATTACCGGAAATGCTTTTGATCTCCATGGTTCTACTACAACAGTTTCACCATCTTTAAAAGCCCGCATGTGTAGCTGGCAAACAGTTGTTGCATGCCATGGGCCATGCGGTCTTCCGTTAATATGCATTGAGCATGATCCACAAATACCTTCGCGGCAATCGTGATCAAATGCGATAGGGTCTTTTCCTTCGCTAATCAGCTTCTCATTCAGTACATCGAACATTTCGAGAAAAGACATCTCGGTAGAAACATTATCAACATCGTAAGAAACAAATTTTCCTTTTTTATTTGCAGACTCCTGTCTCCAGACTTCCAGTTTTAGATTTATTGTTGAATGATCCATCAGTATATTTTAATTTTTAATGGTACGATTTAACTTACCATATAAAAGATTTCATAATTAGTTTTATTTATAACTCCTCTGGCTCGGTTTGGCTATTTCAAAATTCAGATCTTCTTTATGTAATTGCCAGCCACCATCTTCCTGCAATTGCCATGCAGCAACATATTTAAAATGTTCATCATCGCGCAAAGCTTCACCTTCCTCTGTCTGCATTTCTTCCCTGAAATGCCCTCCGCAGCTTTCCCTCCTGTTTAATGCATCTATGCACATTAATTCTCCCAGCTCAATAAAATCAGCCACCCTGTTGGCCTTATCCAATTCATTATTTACCTCATTGATTGCGCCGGGGATACGTACATCGTTCCAGAATTCTTTCTTCAATACCCTTATTTCTTCAATAGCTTCTTTTAGCCCTTTTTCATTGCGTGCCATTCCACATTTATCCCACATTATTTTCCCTAATCGCTTATGAAAACTCTCAACACTTTTAGTTCCTTTAATATTCATTAAAGTATTTATCCTGTCACTCACTGCTTTTTCCGCTTCTTCAAATGCAGGGTGCGAAGTAGGAATACTTGCTGTTCTAATATCATCGGACAAATAATTACCTAATGTGTATGGGATAACAAAATACCCATCTGCCAATCCCTGCATTAAAGCAGATGCGCCGAGCCTGTTAGCGCCATGATCAGAAAAATTAGCTTCTCCTAACGCATATAAACCAGGAACACTGGTCATCAATTCATAATCAACCCACAAGCCACCCATAGTGTAATGCACGGCCGGATAAATTCTCATTGGTGTAGTATATGGATCCTCACCTGTGATCTTTGCATACATATCGAACAGGTTACCATATTTTTCTTTTACTACTGCTACGCCGAGTTCTTTTATTTTTTCTGCACTCACCCCTTCCATTCCATGTTTATGTGCTTCGCCTTTTCCATATCTTTCTATGGCAGAAGCATAATCCAGGTACACTGCCATTTTAGAGTTTCCCACACCATAACCTGCATCACATCTTTCTTTAGCTGCGCGTGAAGCTACATCCCGCGGAACAAGATTGCCAAATGCAGGATATCTCCTTTCCAGGTAATAATCCCTTTCATTTTCAGGAATTTCATTGGCCTTCCTGTTATCGCCCTGTTTTTTCGGCACCCATATACGTCCGTCATTTCTTAATGATTCCGACATGAGTGTTAATTTACTCTGGTGATCACCACTAACAGGAATACATGTGGGATGTATTTGTGTAAAACATGGGTTTCCAAAGTATGCACCTTTCTTATGCGCCTTCCATATTGCAGTAACATTACTACCCATGGCATTTGTAGATAAATAAAACACGTTTCCATATCCACCGCTGCATAATATTACTGCATGACCAAAATGTCTTTCCAGTTCACCGCTAATTAAATCCCTGCAGATAATCCCTCTTGCTTTTCCTTCAATGGTTACGATATCAAGCATTTCATGGCGGGTGTACATTGTTACATTACCTGCAGCAATTTGTCGTTCAAGCGCCTGGTATGCACCAATAAGTAATTGCTGACCCGTTTGTCCTGCTGCATAAAAAGTACGTTGTACCTGTGTGCCACCAAATGAACGGTTACTTAATAAGCCCCCATATTCTCTTGCAAACGGAACACCCTGCGCAACGCACTGGTCAATAATATTTACACTTACTTCAGCCAAACGGTGAACGTTTGCCTCCCGCGAGCGGTAGTCACCGCCTTTTATGGTATCATAAAAAAGACGGAAAACACTGTCTCCGTCATTCTGATAATTTTTGGCCG
>CAYLVR010000116.1:0-3389 GCA_964387165.1 uncultured Chitinophagaceae bacterium
GAAAATTGTTGATATATAAAATTATGAAACAACGATTGAACTTCAAGACTTATTTGCAGTTAACTTCACATTAACCAGACTGTAAAGCGAGAGAGTCGCTTTTGTGTAGCAATACAATAGAACCATTATGGAATAAGGCATTTAGCAACATCGCTAAGCCTGCCATCGTATAACGAAGGTTCAGTAAGCAATGGTTGACCGGCTGGACCGAACAGAATACCTGCAGAAAAAAAATATGTTTATAAACAATACTACAAAAAAACATTCTCTTCCTTATTTTTGAAAAAATTATTCTGATTGCTGAAAGCTTATCACCAGACTGAGAGGATTGAAGCAGGTTGCGATGAAGCAGGGCGCGGATGCCTGGCGGGGCCGGTATTTGCTGCTGCAGTAATCCTCCCGCAGGATTTTTTTCATCCCGCACTTAACGACTCCAAACAGGTTCTGGAAGAAACACGTAACGAGCTAAGAATATTTATCCAGGAAAACGCTATCGCCTATAGCGTTGCACATGTTGATCATGAAGAGATTGACCGCATCAATATTTTAAAAGCTTCCTTTAAAGCAATGCATATTGCGCTCGATAATTTAAAATGCCGTCCAAAATTATTATTGATAGATGGGAACCGATTTATTAAATATCGCCGCACTCCTCATCAATGTATAATTAAGGGTGATGGAATTTATGCATCGATCGCTGCCGCAAGTATTCTCGCAAAAACATATCGTGATGATTTTATGCGTAACCTGCACAACCAGTTTCCGCATTATAAATGGAACACCAATAAAGGTTACGGAACAATAGAACACCGCACAGCCATTGCTGAACATGGTCCATCTCCTTTCCACCGTAAAAGTTTTAGCTGGGGATTGAATGCTGCAGAACAGACGGTGTTGTTTGAGTAGAAATGCACGTCTCGTTTTTGCTAAAATTAATCCTCGTCTTCCCATTCACCAAGTCCTTTACGGATAACCACCGGCACATCACCAGTACAATCAATAATTGTTGAAGGAACCATTCCACCAATACCACTATCTACAATTAAATCCACCTGGTTCTCAAATCGAGTATTAATTAATTCCGGATCGGTATATTCTTCTACCATTTCTCCCGGTAACGATGTACTTAAAACGGGGCATCCCAATTCCTTTACAATTGTTCGTGCAATTATATTATCAGGAATTCTTAACCCCACTGTATTTTTTTTATTCTTCAATAATTTCGGCACCTCCTTGCTGGCAGGCAAAATAAAAGTATAAGGCCCCGGCAAATACTGCTTCAGCATTCTGTAAGTTGATGTGGAAATCGATTTAATATAATTACTCATATCGCTGATATCATAACAAACAAACGATAACTGGGCCTTAGGGGGATCAATATTTTTGATGCTGCATATTTTTTCTATCGCCCTGGGTTGATGAATATCACATCCCAGGCCATAAATAGTATCTGTCGGGTAAACGATTACCCCTCCCTCTTTGAGGATCCCGACCGCCTTAGCAATATTTCGGGGCTGGGGATTTTGTGGATGAATGCTTAAGAACATGTTCTCAATTTAACATTAACTTCGTGCAAATTTTATTTATGCTTTTACAACCTATTGAGAAGATAGGAACCATAAGCGATAAAGAGTTCAGGAATAAATATTATAAGCGCAGGATACCGGTTGTAATGAAAGACCTTGCAAAACAATGGCCAGCTTATAATAAATGGAACTGGGATTATTTTAAGCAGATCGTTGGTGATAAAAAGGTTGGCATTTACAATAACATCAAAAGTGATGCCTACACCCCCATTAATAAAGCGGACGATTATGTGACTTTTGGGGAATATGTTGACATGGTAAAACGCGGGCCGGCAGAATGGAGGATCTTTCTTTTTAATATTTTCAGTCACGCCCCTCAGCTTACGGAAGACTTCACCTGGCCCGATAACCTGATGAAAGGCTTCGTAAAACGTGTGCCCATGCTGTTTGTGGGCGGCGCCACCAGCATTACACATATGCATTTTGATATTGATATGTCGCACATCCTGCACACACAGTTTACGGGGCGTAAACGTGTGCTGATGTTTCCTTTCGAGGAACAGCATAAGCTGTACCGTAAGCCTTTTGAGGTGCTGAGCCTGGCCGATTTCAGCAATTATTACAAAGGCAACGGGACCCCGGATTACGAAAAATTCCCCGCGCTTAAGCTGGCTCGTGGCTACGAGGTAATTTTAGAGCACGGCGACACCCTGTTTATGCCCGCCGGCTACTGGCACCATATGGAATACCTGGATAGCGGTTTTGCAATGAGCCTGAGAGCAATTCAGAGAAATGTTCCTGGCGTAGCAAAAGGATTATGGAACCTTTTAGGTATGCGTAATATCGATACTTTGATGAAAAAAACAGCCCCTCAATGGTGGTATGAGTTCAAAGAGAAAAAAATCTTTCGTGCGGCAAACAAGGAATTGAGTTTTACCAAATAAAACCGGGTTTTGATTAATGAGTATCAAAAATTTAGATTGTTAGTAAAATTTCTTTTAGTATTTGTTTTTTTTATTAGAAAAACGTCTTTACTTTTACCCTGTTGATGAAGTGTACATGTGACACACTATCTAAATCTTCTGAAAAACGGCAGCCCTCTTATGGGGTTTTTTTAACCGGTATATTCTATGCAGTTTTAATATATCTCAATCAGTTTCTGTTTGTTACCCCGGCGGTTATCTGATAAACTTATAAATATCTTTCTTTTTGTGGTTTCAGAGGTAAGCACAGGCCGGCGATTTTCATCGCTGGCATTTTTTTTATAAATCCCCTTGCGGTTATTTTTTATATACATTGTTTCCTACGCCACCTTTTCAAAGAAAGAAGGTACACTCCCCAATAATTAGATGGGCATGCCCGGTCTCCCTTATAAAAAGAGGTATTTACATGCTATAAAGAACCGGAGACAGCAGGGAATTTCTTAGTAAATCGCCCAGGTTTCGCTGCCTCTTAGTAATTTATCTAAGTCGCCCTTCCCTTTAGAGGATATTATCTCTTCTATCTGCAGATTAAGAAGATCTTCATAACACATCCTTTCTGTTTCGTAAAACACACCGAATGGTCTTGGTAAATGACCTTCTATTCTGGGGTCATCAAACATTCTTGTTAATATCTGCCCTTTATAAAAATCTTTTTCATCATGTATCCAAAGATCATCAGCAGAAATTCCATTACCTAATTCAACAGCTACCGGTTTAAAACCATCAAGCTTAATTCCTTTATCCTGCTGCGAGCCAAAAATCAACGGTTTGCCATGTTCCAGAAATAACGTTTCCTGTGGTTTGCTCGTTTTTTCTGTAAATATTTCAAATGCCCCGTCGTTGAAGATGTTACAGTTCTGGTATATTTCAAGAAATGACG
>CAYLVR010000116.1:3399-11203 GCA_964387165.1 uncultured Chitinophagaceae bacterium
ACGCACCCTTGTGTTGATTAGCTCTTATCAACGACTGCTGAAGATGTTTTGGATCACGATCCATTGTTCTCGCAATAAAAGTGGCGTCTGCACCCATAGCCAGTGCCAATGGGTTAAAAGGATGATCTAAACTTCCGTACGGGGTCGATTTAGTTACTTTTTTTGTTTCTGAAGTAGGAGAATACTGTCCTTTCGTTAAACCATAAATCTGGTTATTGAAAAGAAGGATGTTGATATCAAAATTTCTTCTTAATAAATGGATAGTATGGTTGCCGCCGATGCTTAAGCTGTCGCCATCCCCTGTTACCACCCAAACACTTAGTTCGGGCCTTGAGGCTTTTAGTCCTGATGCAATGGCAGTGGCGCGCCCATGAATGGAATGCATACCATAAGTATTCATATAATAGGGAAATCTGCTGCTGCACCCGATCCCTGAAATGATCACGATATTTTCTCTCGGAATACCCAAACCCGGCATTACCTTCTGCATCTGCGCCAGAATGGAATAGTCGCCACAACCGGGGCACCAACGTACTTCCTGGTCAGTAGCAAAATCTTTAGAGGTAAGTGCCGGTGTCGGGGTTGACAAAACTTCACTCATAATGCAAATTTACTTATGAAATACGAGATAGTGTTTTCGAAGGCAGGAAATCCCCGAAAATCCTCTTTTAGGGTACTTATCGGCTACTTAAATATCTGATTATAGCTAAACGTATATCTGAGCGTGGGTCTGCCGGTAATGTCTCCTCAGGATAGATCTTTGTTATAGCCGGATTACCAGGTTTCAGGAACTGGAGCTTCGTCTCCCCACCGGTAAGCAAGAAATCACTCATTGCCACCCGGTATGTTTTAGCAGTATCAATTGATACTGCGGGGCCATAATGCAAGTAACCACCTGTGCCTTTATTTATCCTTCCCATTTCAAGTATCTGCTTTAATAATACCCCTTTCATCTCTACTTCTCTTATTGATCCTCCAAAAGGTAATGTTCTTAAAAAATCATACTCCGAAACAGGTGGATATAAAATATCATCCAGCCTGATCGAGCCGGAATTATTAATTACAATATCTGCCTGCGGACAGGCATACTGCATCGATTTAATAATTAATGCTGTAAGATTTGTTGTTGTATCTCTTGTATAAATTTCACGCCCTTCTAAGGAATCGCCTACCGGTATTACAATTTCCGACGGATTAAACCCCAGGGATGCGTAGTTTTCGTTCGCTCTATCCGTCCATTTTTTTACTACCACCTCAGTAGTGCTATCGATGGCCACTGTTGAATCGATCATTTTTAATTCCGGAAGTACATTTACAGATTTCAGTCTTTTATCGATAGAAAATTTTAATATATAAGCCGATCTCGCGTTCGAGTGTGCTTTCGTAATATAAGTATTACCTGTTTTTTCAAAATGCATATCATGCTCATGTCCACCTACAATTACGGATAATGCAGGAAGTTCTTTTGCCAATATTCTATCATCAGCAATAAACTGGTGTGTAACAGCAATCACTGCATCACAAGAATCTTTCAATTCATTATATATTTTTTTGGCTGTAGCTAGTGGATCCTTATAGTGTACATAAGGAGATGTGGGGGTTTCCAGGGTAATTCCCATAAATCCAATTCTAGCGGTGGTACCATCATTATCTTTTATGTTGATAATATATTTTTCCGGGAGGGGTGTTTTATTTTTCGTAAATGGAATTATGTTGCCATTGTACTTAAATAAAACATTAGAAGAAATCCATTGGAAAGAAGATTCATTTAATCTTTCCTGTAGTTCATTTTCATTAATATCAAATTCATGGTTTCCGAAAACAGCAATATCAAATCCGGCGGCATTCATCGCGTCTACCATTTGTTCACCACGAATACGTTTGCCTTCATATTTAAGTGAGTTATAAACAGAAGGGCTTAAAAAATCCCCAGCCATCACCAGGAAAGTATTTGAATCAGTTTTTAATTGTTCTTTCTTAATCGTCGCCACTCGTGCCATCCCACCCAGCTTTCCTCCTGTTAACGGGGCAATTTCATATACATCATTTACCTGGACAATAGTAAAACTTATTTTATCGTCATTTTGCGTTGCAAGCTTCTTTGTTGATTTACACGCAGCGGATAAAACAATAATAGAAATAAGAATAAAAGGATATTTCATTATCCAAAGATAAATGCATAGCGGATGTCTTCCCTACAGAACTAATAAGATAATTCATTGTTAACGCTCCTGCTTACGTCAAAATATTGCCAGGGGCCTCTTTATTTAGCATTTACAGAATCATACACAATTACTTTCTCCCAAACATGTGAACATTCGTCTACAAACTTCAGATGTATCGGATCCACCTGGTAGCTTTCCTGATCTGCCGCATCATCAAAATGACAAAGCCATGAAACTGCATACGACTTTTCAATTACAGGCCTGTTTGTATCTGCAGGCTTACCGATATGAAATAATTTAATTGTTTTTACTTTACTAAGTTTCTCCAACCCATCCAGTAAATGATTCAGATCTTCTTTACTTGATGGGTTTTTCAACCAAAAATAAACGTGGTGAATAAACATGTTGTTAGATGTCATAAAAAAACTATATCAATTTTATTTAAAGAGGATATTTACCATCACTGATCAATCTATCAGCGATCCTTCTTCTTGCTTCTTTGGTATTGAATGATGGAGCCTTAGTAAATCGTTTTAAACCGAGTAACATCATGCGCTGCTCATCTCCCTCAGCAAACGCATTAATAGCATCTTTACCGCTTTTATTTATTTTATCGGCCACATCATAAAGATACGTTTGGACCATATCTTTTTCATACTGGCAGGCATCTTCTCCATTTTTTTCTACAAGTTTTGCTAATCTCAGCAATGCGCTTTCTGCGCTGAAAGTATCTATCGCCATATCTGCAATATTCATTAATACTTCCTGTTCATCTTCCAGTTTCATCATTAGTTTTTGTACCGCTGCACCTGCGGTCATCAGAATAGCTTTCTTGAAATTAACCACGGCTTTCTTTTCTGCTGCAAATAAACTATCATCATCATTACCAAAATCGGGTATCGACATTAGTTCTTTTGAAACATTCGTAGCAGGCCCCATTAAATCCAGCCTGCCTTTCATAGCACGTTTCAATACCATATCAACTGTCAGCAATCGGTTTATTTCGTTGGTACCCTCAAATATCCTGTTAATGCGGCTATCCCTGTACGCTTTACTGATAATATATTCATCACTAAATCCATTTCCTCCATGTATCTGCACACCTTCATCTACCACATAATCCAGCATTTCGCTTGCAAATACTTTTAATATCGCACACTCAATGGCATATTCTTCCGCAGCGCCTAATAATGATTCACTGAAATGTTTTCCTGATGCAAGCAATTCATGTTCTTTATCATCGATCCATTTCGATGTACGATATAATGCAGATTCATTCACCCATATCTTTATGGCCATTTCAGCGATCTTACTTTTAATGGCGCCAAAATTAGCAATAGGAGTTTTGAACTGTTCCCTGGTTTTTGCGTATTCAATAGAGGTAGTCGCTGCACGTTTAGCCGCACCCATTGCTGCCGCTGCTAATTTCAAACGGCCGATATTTAAAATATTAAAGGCGATAATGTGGCCCTTCCCAATTTCTCCCAATACATTTTCTACTGGTACCTTACAATCCTGGAAATATAATTGTACAGTAGACGACCCTTTAATTCCCATTTTATGCTCTTCGGGCCCCTGTGTAAATCCTTCAAATCCGCGTTCAACGATAAACCCTGTAAACTGTTCACCATCTATTTTTGCAAAAACAGTATATACATCTGCAAACCCTCCATTGGTGATCCAGCATTTTTGTCCGTTCAATAAATAATATTTCCCATCGGCGCTTAAAGTAGCGGAGGTTTTTGCGCCCAGGGCATCACTTCCACTATTAGGTTCTGTTAAACCATAAGCGCCCTTCCATTCACCGGTAGAAAGTTTGGGAATATATTTTTGTTTTTGCTGATCGTTGCCGAAATATAAAATAGGTAAAGTACCAATGCCGGTATGAGCAGAAACTGCTACTGAAAAGGAAAATCCTCCACCCAGCCCTTCATTTACCAATGTGGAAGTAATAAAATCTTTTCCGAGTCCACCATATTCTTCAGGAATTGACGTAGAAAGCAAACCCTGCTCTCCCGCTTTTTCAATTAATGAGGGCATTAATCCCTCTTCTAATTTATCAATACGATCTATGATGGGTAGCACATCATTATCAAGAAATGTAAGGCACATATCTTTTACCATTTGCTGCTCCTCGTTATATTCCTCCGGAATAAATGTATCAGCAGGAGTGCTCTCTTTTATCAGCCATTCGCCACCTTTAATGGTTTGTTGCACAGCGGTACTCATATATTTCTATTTTAGATTATCGTACACCTGTTGTAATATTTCTTTACACAGGTTAATATTCTCTGCAGGAATTCCTGTTAATGCTTCGTTCAGTGTTTCTTCTGCGATATTCATCGTTTGTTCTTCCAGCTTAATTCCCTGCTTTGTGAGAAATACCAGGTTTATTCTTCTATCCGATTCTGAGGGCACCCGTTTTACAAGCTGTAGTTTTTCAAGATTGTCTACAAGTCTTGTGATACTCGGTTTATCGCGAAAAGTCCGGTTACAAAGCTCCTGCTGGCTCCTGCCATCCTGTTTCCAAAGATGGTACAAAACGCTCCATTGTTCAATTGTTAAATTGAGCCCGGCATTATTAAATTTCTTCTGTAATCGCCTGGCTATTGCTATTGAAGCCTGCCCGGTGATGAAACTGTAAAGCTCTCCTTTCTTAAAATGGTTGTTTGTCATATAGTTGTTTATACAACTATTCAAACTTAGTAATTTTATCTGTACTTTCCAAGCGAGGATCCCTTTAAAAGCCATGACTTTCTTCATCTTAACACTATTTCTTCTTTTGCTGGTCTACGGCGGCCTGGTTAACTTTTACAGGAGGTCCTGGAACTCCATACTAGTATTTAACAAAAGCAGCGAGAGTCGGGTCAAAATATCTGTAATTGTCGCTGTAAGAAATGAAGAACACAATATTCACCGGTTGATCCAATCTCTTAATGAACAGGATTATCCTAAAGAGTTATATGATGTAATAATCATTAATGATCATTCAACAGATAATACCTGGAGTGAATTACAGCATATTAATTATCCCGAACTCAGCAAGTTTTGCATTAACCTGCCAGAAAATACCTCTTCTAAAAAAAATGCAATAAATGCGGGAGTTACATTTTCACAAAGCGAACTCATTATTACCACAGATGCAGATTGTACAATGCCTTCTACGTGGATAAGCACAATTGCCGCCTTTTATTCTTCCACAGGTGCGAAATTTATTGCGGCACCGGTAAAAATGAATTCATCTAATTCTATCCTGGGTGTTTTTCAATCACTTGACTTTTTAACACTGCAGGGTATTACTGGCGCATCAGTATATAAAGGGTTTCATTCTATGTGTAATGGCGCTAACCTTGCCTATACCAGGGAAAGTTTTTTAGAAGTGAATGGGTTTGAGGGTATTGATAATCTTCCTTCAGGAGATGATATGCTGTTAATGCACAAAATATTTATGCGTTATCCCGGTAAAGTGAATTATTTAAAGAGCCACAACGCAGTAGTAACCACCGAAGCAGAAAAAACATGGAAAGATTTCTTTAATCAAAGAATTCGCTGGGCAAGCAAAAGTGTCCATTATAAGGACAAAAGAATTTTTTACGTTTTATTGATCACATACCTGCTTAATCTGTTTTTATTTATTTCAATATTCGTTGCTATATTTTATATTGATTTTGCCTGGTTATTTGTTTTATTATTCCTGGCTAAAGTAATTTTGGAATTCCCCTTTGCCAATTCTGTCGCTATGTTTTTCAACCAGCAACGCCTGATGAAATATTTTATAGTTTTACAACCTGTGCATATTATTTATACATTGATTTCAGGATGGTTAGGAAGATATGGGTCATATAACTGGAAATCCAGGAAAATTAAAAATACAAGCGCCGGTAATTCTTTAATTTCAAGAAATGAGTGATCTGTCGAATACAGGTAAAATATGGCGCAGGTTATTAAAGAACAGAATTGCTATTGCAGGGATGGTAGTTATTGGTGTTTGTTTTTTGATAGCCATATTCGCTTATTTTATTAGTCCCGACGGCTCGCCTAATGCCAATCGAATGATGGTTGAAATTGGCGGTCGTAAGCCTGGTTTCACACAACAGTTCCTTAAAATTCCTAAAGAAGAAATAATCAGGAAATCATTTTTTACCAGGTTAATCAGCGGCAAAAAAGATCACTTTGATTATGTACCCATTAATGGATACCAATGGCGGGTTGACAGTGTAATTATTAATAAATTTATTGACGAAGGAATTACTGATAGAATTGCGTACCCGGCAAATAAATTCAAATCAGAAACATCATCCATTGTTACCATAAAGTTTTTATTAGGCACCGATAAATATGGCAGAGATATTTTAAGCAGGTTAATTATTGGTGTGCGCGTAAGCCTTGGTGTAGGATTAGTAACAGTAATATTATCAGTAATAATTGGTGTTTTGCTTGGTTCTGCTGCCGGGTATTATCGTGGACGGGTAGATGATATCATCCTGTGGTTCATCAATGTAATATGGAGTATCCCCACATTGCTGCTTGTTTTTGCCATTACGCTTGTATTAGGGAAAGGATTCTGGCAGGTATTTATCGCGATCGGGTTAACAACATGGGTGAATGTTGCACGTATTATTCGTGGGCAGGTATTAGCAATAAGGGAATTTGAATATGTTGAAGCTGCGCGCGCACTTGGATTTTCATCTGTCAGAATAATTGCCCGGCATATATTACCCAATGTAATGGGACCGGTAATAGTAATTGCCACAGCAAACTTTGCGACAGCAATTGTTATTGAAGCCGGGTTAAGTTTTTTAGGTGTAGGCGTTCAGCCGCCACAGCCAAGCTGGGGATTAATGATAAAAGAGAATTACAATTTCATTATAACACAAAACCCGATGCTTGCATTAGCACCGGGTTTTGCTATTATGATTCTGGTGCTTGCCTTTAATATGCTGGGTAACGGGCTTCGTGATGCATTGCAGGTAAAGGATTAAGAATTATTGTACACCTGTGCGTTTCTTGAAAAACTTTCTTCAAGAGAAATTAATGTTTCCGTTCTTTCGATTCCTTTAATTTTCTGCAGTTGATCATGCAATACAAATCTCAACTGGTTAATATCCTTACAAATTATTTCGGCAAACATGGAATAATTTCCTGTAGTATAGTTTAATCTAACTATCTCAGGTATTTTCTGAAGATCTTTCGCAACGGAATCATAAAGCGAGCTTTTTTCGAGAAATATGCCGATAAAGGCAATTACATCGTAGCCAAGTTGCTTGATATCTACACTTAACCTTGTACCTTTAACTACTCCGGCCTCTTCGAGTTTTTTGATACGTACATGAATTGTTCCTCCGGATACGAAGAGTTTTTTGCCAAGGTCGGCATAAGAGATTTCGGCATTGGCCATCATCTCGTGGATGATCTGGAGGTCGAGTTTGTCGAGGTTTAATTTGCTCCCCATTTTTGTGGTGGTTTTTTAAAATTATCAATATAAAAAGCAAATATTTGAATAAATATTAAATTTTCAAAATAAATCTTGAAAATTTCCTAACTAAACGCCCTTTTTATTAATATTGCTCCAGATTAGTTTTTTAATATCCATCAAAGCTTTGGCAAAGGTGGAAAAATGAGTTCTTATAATACTGTGG
>CAYLVR010000117.1:0-4460 GCA_964387165.1 uncultured Chitinophagaceae bacterium
AAAGATTTCTATTCTGATCACCTGTTTTTACCAACTTTTCATCAACAAGCATCATACTTCCGCCTCTCCATACCCCGCACTCAACTATATCTCCTTCGATTTTATTGCTGACTAAATAATCTATTGCTCGAGACAGACTAACTAATCTCTCAGGGCTGGTCATAGTCATTGGTCTAACTAAATCGATAAGCTCCTTTTCTTCCTCCGAGAAATCTGAAGGATAGTCTTCAATAATATTTCCTCTCCCACCTTCAATAGAACTAATAATAGAATTCGCAACAAGCGTTTTTCTACAAACCTTTGAAACTAATGAGAAAAGGAACCCGTTTTTACCGTTTGAATTGGACATAAGATGACTGTTAATGTCCGCGAAGGTAAAATAAGAACCAATCAGATTTTTACATTTTACAAGTAAAACTACTATTTTAGCTGACCCTTATGCTTAAAACACAATATCGAACAGCTATATTATCACTGTTTTTCAGCATTTTAGCAACTTTAGCGTTAACGAACACCTCTGGTCAGACCTGTAATACATGGTTAAAAACAACCAATAAAGATGATGTGGTTAATATAGGAGATCTAGATATTCCCGGAGATAAAATTACCGTAGAAGCCATATTTAACAGAATAGAACCATTAGGAATAGACCTTTCGGGTGGGGATCTCGTTTCCAAACATTCCGGCGCTACTGATTGCAACTATCTGCTGAGAGCGAATCGGGCAGAGATCACTACCACGAATGGATTTGCAGTTGCTCCGGCGGATTGCGAACTGGAATTGAACAGGACTTATCATAGTGCATTTGTTTACGATGGAACTTCTCTTAAATTTTATAGAAATGGATTTTTAATGAAGTCGGTACCTGCGTCAGGCAACCTAATACTCAACAATTGGACAACAACAATAGGAGATTATGCGGCAGGGAGCTCGGGACTTCCCGAAAACATGCAGGGCTACATTAATGAGGTCAGAATATGGAATGTCGCACGTACACAACAACAAATAAGAGATTACATGAGCACGTCTCTTCCTTCTCCAACAACTCAACCAGGATTACAGGCTTATTATGTTTTTAATGGGCTTGAAAATAAACAAGGGAATCCTGCATGGAATGGTACAATTGAATATGGTGCAGAGATAAATCAAACTAACCCTGTCTGTCCAAATTTCGTTGCTGATTCATGCGGCGTGATGCCAAACACAAATACACTGGGTGGCATCATCAACGATTATACACCGATCATTAGTTTTGACCCTTGTATTAACACACTGCATGTAGAGAATGCGGCAGCATACAATGTTGGCGACACTGTTCTGCTTATCCAAATGAAAGGAGCCATTATAGACACAACAAATACTTCTTCATTTGGAGCTATCGAAAATTATAATAATTCAGGCAATTACGAATTTAATTTTATAGAAAGCAAGACCGGAAATACTCTCATACTAAGAAACAAGCTTCTTAAAAAATATGACACTCCATTTGGCAAAGTTCAACTTATACGCGTCCCTTATTATGAAAATGCAATAGTATCAACAAATCTTACCTGCCTTCCCTGGGACGGAGATGTGGGAGGTGTTCTTGCCTTTAATGTAAAAAACGATCTTACGCTGAACGCAAATATTAATGTCAACTACAATGGCTTCAGAAGAAAATATCCTCTGCTCAATACTCAGGTTACCTGTAATGAAACCTCGTATTATTATGATGCCTTTACAAACCAGGGTGCTGAAAAAGGTGAAGGCATTCACTCCATTTCAGAGGGGAAAAATTATGGAAGAGGTGCACCGTCTAATGGAGGAGGTGGCGGAAATGGACATAACGCCGGGGGCGGGGGCGGGGGAAATGGAGGAACAGGCGGAAATGGTGGTGATCAATGGGAAAGCTGCGACAATATAGACGAACATATAGGAGGAAAAGGCGGAAAATCCCTGCCGAATAATGCTACGCTAAATAAGCTTTATATGGGCGGAAGCGGTGGAATGGGTCAGGGCAATGACAAAAATGACTTTCCATCAGGTAGCGGTGGGGGAATAATAATTATTTCTGCAAACAGCATTAAAAGCAATGGTCACCTAATAAGTGCAATGGGAGAAGACGCATACCCATGCGTTGCCGGTGGATGCGGCGATGGAATGAGTGGCGGTGGGGCAGGAGGAACTATTCTATTAAATATCCCAACTTTAAAAGACCAGGCTACAATAAAGCTAAAAGGTGGTGATGGCGCGGACCACGTAAGCGCAAATAATTTTAAACATGGACCAGGGGGTGGTGGAGGGGGCGGTGTCTTAGCTGTAACTCAGTCCTCAATCTCCCCATTGTATGACTTTGATATTTCAGGTGGCAAAAACGGAATTAATACAAATCATGGTAATGATTCTTATGGAGCAACTCCAGGAACAAATGGGGTCTTAATTAACGCATTTCCGATCACATTATCTTCCAGGCTTTTTAAAATTAATATTGATTCTGTAAAAATAAAAGATAATGCCATACGCTGTAATCATTTCGATTTCGAAGGACTGGGGTACATAAATAATTCGCCAATAAACTCCTGGAAATGGATTTTCGGTGATAACTCTAACTCAAATTCTCAAAATACAACACATACTTATTCCGTTGCTGGTCTTTACACAGTTAAATTAATCGTAACTGATGGAGAAGGTTGTTCAGACAGCGCCAGCCTTCAAGTAAATATCAAAATACCTCCAACAATTGCAATTACAAGTGACACCACAATATGCTTCAATAGCTCATTACAATTAAATGCCAGTGGTGGAACATTATATAGCTGGTCTCCGGCTGTTGGTCTTAACGATCCTAACTCACCAAATCCAGTAGCTACCATTACAGAAGACACCAGGTATAAAGTAATTGTAACAGGTCCGGATAATTGTTTTTCAGAAGATTCAATTTATGTTGCCGTGCGGCCATATCCACAATTTACTGCCTCCACCGACAAAACAATTTGTCAAGGGACTGAAGTAACATTATCCGCCTCTGGCGGAGATAATTATTTATGGACACCAGCTCCAGCAGTTAGTAATCCTTTTATAGATCAACCAACAACTATTCCATCAAGCACCACTAATTACAGTGTATATATTAATGAAAACGCATGCGGGTTTGATACAACTATCAATATGCGAATAACGGTTAACCCTACTCCAACAATTCTCACCCAAAAATCAAATGATATAAACTGTAACACCCCTACTGCGCAATTAAATGCAACAGGTGCTATAAAATACACATGGTCAGGTCCGGAAGGATTGGATAATCCATCTATCTCGAACCCTGAGGCTGCTCTTGATAGTACAACAACATTTATTGTTACGGGAGCAAATCAATTTGGATGCGCTTCTTCAGCAGAGGTAACGATTAATGTTAGCAAAACAGGTGTTCCAAGATTTGTAGTTCCTAACGCCTTCACTCCTAACAACGATGGCAAAAACGATTGCTTTGGTATTCGTAGATGGGGTAATGCACAAATTGCACAATTCGCTGTGTACAACAGATGGGGACAAATCGTCTTCCAAACAAAAGATCCCTCACAATGCTGGGATGGAACTTTCAATGGGAGAAAACAGGATGCAGGTGGTTATGTTTATGTGATCAAAGCCACCACCATTTGTGGCACTGTATTTAAAAAAGGGATTGTTACACTGGTGAGGTAAGCAGTTCCAGGAACCTATCCAACCCCTTTCTTTTCTCATCATTAAGTTTATAACTAATATACTTCGTATAATATTCCTTTAAATCGAATACCTCATACGGATGCTCTGCAAGTACTTCTCCCAAACGCTGCAACCCATAACTATTGGCAGCATTAAATTCTTCAACAAATTCCTTATCAAACTCCCTGTTTCCAATCCATGCCGCAAACACAAAAGGTAAGCCGCTATGCTTTTTCCAGGCCTCACCCAAATCATATATAAAATGAGACTTTTTTCGTTGCTCCAACGCCCTGTCACCAATAATAACACCTGCTGTGGTACCCTTTATCAGCCCTCTAAAATCTTCGGCACCCGCCACAAACTTTACATCCAATTTCCAGTATTCCTTCAATAATATTTTTGCCAGTGCAACGGAAGTTCTGCTCTGATAATCGAGCAAAACCGTTTCTACCTGCTCCAACGGCACTTCACTAAAAATGCATACCGATGCCACGGCCCCATCAGCACCAATACAATAATCTCCCACCAAACTCCATTTGCTAAGCGAAGGAATAACTGCAACCGGCACCAGCCCAAGGTCTATTTTTTTCTCTTCAAGATCCCGGGCAAGATTCGATGGATAATCAGGTATCAGTTCTATTTTATTAATAATACTGCTGTTTTGCAATCCATATATCAGGGGCGCAGTGTTCAGATAGTTAACGATTCCAACCTTTATCTTACTCAATTAGTTTAATTTTACCGCGCGAAGTTAAGCCCCGGATTCAATCATAAAGCTC
>CAYLVR010000117.1:4470-11175 GCA_964387165.1 uncultured Chitinophagaceae bacterium
ATCATGGAACTAAATGCACTAACAGCCATATCACCTGTTGACGGACGTTACCGTAAACAAGTCGCCCATCTCGACGACTACTTCTCCGAATACGCCCTCATGAAATACAGGGTACTGATAGAAACTGAATATTTTATGTTCCTGGCCGATAAAAAATTCTTCCCACTGACCGCCGCCGGCAGAAACGCCATCAAAAAAGCCGCTGAAGAATTTGACCTCGACAATGCAAATGAGATCAAGGCAACAGAAGCAATCACAAATCACGACGTTAAAGCCGTTGAATATTTTATTAAAAATAAACTGGAAGATGCAAAATGCGGTGACCTGAAAGAATGGGTGCATTTCGGACTCACCTCCCAGGATATAAATAATACGGCCATCCCATTATCATGGAAACATGCCATCGAATTCGAATACCTGCCCTCACTGCTTAACCTTAACAGGCAACTCGAAGTGCTCGCCACACAATGGAAAGAAATTCCTTTGCTTGCGCGCACTCATGGACAACCAGCCAGCCCAACAATGCTCGGGAAAGAAATAATGGTATTCATTGAGCGTATCGAAAACCAGGTAGAATTGTTCATCCAGGTACCCTTTACAGCCAAATTCGGGGGCGCCACCGGCAATTTTAACGCACACCATATCGCATTCCCTAAAAAAGACTGGGTGAAGCTGGCCAATGATTTTGTTGAAGGAACACTTGGCTTACAAAGGCAACAATACACAACCCAGATCGAACATTACGATAACCTCGCAGCTCATTTCGACGCAATCCGCCGTATCAATAATATACTTATCGATTTCTGTAGGGATATATGGACCTATATTTCCATGGATTATTTTAAACAGAAAGTCAAAACGGGTGAAGTGGGTTCATCGGCGATGCCACATAAAGTAAACCCTATCGATTTTGAAAATGCTGAAGGAAACCTGGGGATGGCTAACGCTATTTTCGAACACCTCGCCACTAAACTTCCTATCTCAAGATTACAACGCGACCTTACCGATTCCACTGTTTTAAGAAATATAGGCGTTCCCTTTGCCCATACGATCCTCGCTTTCAGATCCATTGAAAAAGGATTGAGCAAGCTGGTGCTTAACCAGGATAAGATCAACGCCGACCTGGAAAATAACTGGGCAGTTGTGGCAGAAGCTATTCAAACTGTTTTGAGAAGAGAAAATTTCCCCGAACCTTACGAGGCACTAAAAGGATTAACAAGAGGAAACGCCAGTATTAATAAAGATGCATTGCATAAGTTTATTGACGGACTTAAAGTGTCGGCAGTTCTTAAAAAAGAACTGAAAAGAATATCGCCCCATACTTATACAGGTGTGCATCCGGATTATTAAACCGTTTCCTTATGTATTTCACTCGTGAAATGAAACTCGATATCCGGGTTATTGGTACGCTCGGTATTCAGGAACCATTCACTTTGCGCCAGGTACACTAAATGTCCATCTTTATCTTCTGCAATATTCGAAGACTTAAACTTTATAAAATCCTGCAGCTTTTTGGGATCATTACTGCTTAACCAACATGCTTTATAAAAAGGAACGCTATTGAACTGTACCGATGCTCCATACTCATGCAACAGCCTGTATTGAATGACTTCAAACTGAAGTTCCCCCACACATCCTATTATCTTTTTATTCCCTCCATACTGGCTGAACAATTGTGCCACCCCTTCATCAGTCAACTGTAATAATCCTTTTTCTAATTGCTTGGTTTTCATAGGATCCTTATTCACTACCTCTTTAAAAATCTCAGGTGAAAAAGAAGGTATTCCTGTAAAATAAAAATCTTCGCCTTCAGTGAGTGTATCACCTATTTTAAAATTACCGGTGTCAAATAAACCTACAACATCACCCGGAAAAGCTTGTTCAATCACATCCTTATCACGCGCCATAAATGTGTAAGGATTGCTGAACCTTATATCCTTATCCAGCCGCACATGATGATAATATTTATTCCTTACAAACTTTCCTGAACATACTCTCAGGAAAGCAATACGGTCGCGGTGCTTGGGGTCGAGGTTGGCATGTATTTTAAAAATGAACCCGCTGAATTTATCCTCATCAACATTCACAACTCTTGCGGAAGTTTCGCGACTGCGAGGTATAGGCGCAATCTTCGTAAACGTATCCAGCATCTCTTTCACCCCGAAATTATTAATGGCGCTCCCAAAAAATACAGGTGCAATTTTACCTGCCAAATACCCTTCCTCATCCAGCTTGCCATATACGCCATCAATCAGTTCCACATCTTCACGTAAAATTTCAGCATCCTTCTCTCCCACCTTGTTATTCAATATCTTATCATGGAGATCACTGATAATTAATGAACCCTCTTCAGATGCTTTTGTGTTGGCAGTAAATAGCAGTAAATTCTTATCAGTAAGATTATAAACGCCTTTAAAATCCTTTCCGCTATTGATCGGCCAGGTCATAGGATGCAACGACAATCTGAGCTCTTTTTCTATCTCCTCAAGAAGATCAAAACGGTTCTTACCATCCCGGTCCATCTTATTAATAAATACAATTACCGGCGTATCGCGCATACGGCACACTTCCATCAGCCTCCGCGTTTGTGGTTCAACTCCATTTACACTATCAATAACCAGTATTACACTATCCACCGCAGTCAGTGTTCTATACGTATCCTCAGCAAAATCCTTGTGACCAGGAGTATCCAGGAGGTTTATCAGGATTCCTTTGTACTCAAAACTCATCACACTTGTGGCAACAGAGATGCCTCTCTGGCGCTCAATTTCCATAAAATCACTCGTCGCGTGTTTTTTGATCTTATTGCTTTTTACGGCACCGGCAGTTTGAATTGCACCGCCGAATAAAAGTAATTTTTCGGTAAGAGTAGTTTTACCGGCATCAGGGTGAGAAATAATTGCAAATGTCCTGCGCCTGTTTATTTCTGATTCGTAGCTCATATAAAGTTCGCAAAGGTAAGTGTTGGATGGCTTTAGATATAATTATAGATCGATCAGAAGTGTATCAGTTTAAAATAAGCCGGTCGCTCTCAGCTTTGAAAAGGGGTATTAGAGAGTTTGCGTTGAATGCAAGATTCTGGGGGGTGTGAAGTCGTAAAAAATCCCCCTGAAGTCAGTATTTCTATGATCCTTAAACTGCGAAAGATGTTCCGCATCCGCAGGTTTTGCTGGCATTGGGATTAGTGAAAGTAAAACCGCGGGCATTTAACCCGTTACTCCAGTCGATTTCCATTCCCATAAGATATAATCCGTGAGATTTATTCATTATGAACGTGAATCCATCACCTTCATAAGTTTCGTCGTTTTCGGTTTTACTATCGAAACCAAGAATATAAGAAAGTCCGGAACAACCTCCGCCTTTTACACCTACACGAAGGGATTGTGAATGATCGAATCCATCCTCGTTAATCAGTCTTTTAATTTCTTCCACCGCACCTGCCGTAAAAGTTACCGGCGCTGTTACTGTAGTTTCCATAATGCAAATTTACGTAAAACGGATGACTGGGCCACTGGGTCCATCGCCTGATCGTTTTTTCTGCACATACCCACTTCTAAGGAAGAGTAGCTTGCCGGGGATTAAGCCGGAGTGGGTTATATTCTATGCTGAACGCTTGTTTGCCTTACATTTGCCCTAAACACATTTTCAAGTATGGATTCAGCAGAAATGACCGGCGCCATTCTTATCGCAGTAGTGCTCGGTGGCTCACTTGCCTATATCTTCTGGAGGGAAAGGTCGAAAACAAAAAAACCTGAAATGGTAAATTTGAAGGAACAGCCATCGGGGACCCTCCCGCTACAGCTACAGGCCTACGAGCGACTGATCCTGTTAACAGAAAGAATTGCATTACCCAACCTGATAAGCCGGTTGAATACGCAAGGTATATCTGCCCAGGAAATGCAGGCAATACTAGTGCAGAACATCAAACATGAATATGATTATAATATCAGCCAGCAGATCTATGTAAGCTCAGAGGCATGGGATGCGGTTAGAAATTTAAAAGAACAGAATATTCATATTATCAACCAGGTTGCTTCATTTTTACCTGCCGGCACCTCCGGAACCGATCTAAATAAACAGATGCTTGAAATGATCGTACAAAATCCGAAAGTTTCGTTGCATAACGTAGTTGCAGATGTGCTTAGTTTTGAAGCGAAGAAATTAATGAAGTAGTTCAATTTAACGATATTCATGCCAACAGATACGCCCCTCTTTAACGACTCAGGAATAGAAATCCGGAAACTTTATACCAACGATTCACCGAATTACAGTGCCTTAAAAGAACAACCGGGACACTTTCCTTTTACCCGCGGGGTGCAACCCGATATGTATCGCGGTAAACCCTGGACAATGCGCCAGTATGCAGGGTTCAGCACAGCCGAAGAAAGTAATAAACGATATCATTATTTACTGTCGCAGGGAGTGATGGGTCTAAGTGTTGCATTCGATCTGCCTACACAAATTGGCTACGACAGCGATCATTCCTTAGCAGAAGGAGAAGTGGGGAAAGTAGGTGTGGCCATCAACAGCATCGAGGATATGCAAACATTATTCAACGGCATTAAGCTGGAAGATGTTTCTACTTCAATGACTATTAATGCAACAGGATTTATTTTGCTTGCATTATATGTTGCCGTTGCCAAACAACAGGGAGCCGATCTTTCAAAATTATCCGGAACCATACAAAATGATATTTTAAAAGAATATGCGGCACGCGGCACCTATATTTATCCTCCTAAGCCTTCGATGCGCATTATCACAGATATATTTGAATGGTGCAGTAAAGAATTACCTAAATGGAACACTATATCTATTTCAGGTTATCATATCCGCGAAGCAGGAAGTACAGCAGTGCAGGAAATCGCTTTTACCTTAAGCAACGGGAAAGCTTATGTAAAAGCAGCTATCGAAAAAGGGCTGGATATTAACGTATTTGGCAAAAGGCTTTCTTTCTTTTTCAATTCCCATAATAATTTATTTGAAGAAGTAGCCAAGTTCAGGGCTGCCAGAAGAATGTGGGCGAATATTATGAAAGAACTCGGCGCCACAGATCCTAAAGCAATGATGCTGAGGTTTCATGCGCAGACGGGCGGAAGTACTTTAACTGCACAACAGCCACTAAATAATATTTCAAGGGTAACAATACAAACATTAGCGGCTGTACTGGGAGGAACGCAATCGTTACACACTAACGGCTATGATGAAGCGCTCAGTCTGCCTACCGAAGAGGCAGCGCGTATCGCATTACGTACGCAACAGATTATTGCATTTGAAAGCGGCGCCACAGAAACTGTTGACCCCCTGGCAGGTAGTTTTTATATAGAATCCCTTACGAACGAGGTGGAGGCAAGCGCCATGGATCTAATTAAAAGAATTGATGACCTCGGCGGAAGTGTAAGCGCTATTGAGCAGGGATTTATCCAGGATGAAATTGCACGAAGCGCTTATATGCATCAAAGAAAAGTAGAGAAAGGAGAAAAAATAATTATTGGTGTTAACAGGTTCACTTCCGAAGAAAAAAATACAACCCCTGTATTTAAAATTGATGATTCGATAAGACAGGTGCAGACTGAAAAACTAAACTCCCTCAAACGTCGTCGCGACCCCGCTAACGTTGATAAATTATTACAGATACTCAATGATGCCGCTTCAGGTGATGATAATATTATGCCTGCAGTTCTCGAATGCGTTGAAAATAATATTACGCTCGGTGAAATTGCCGATACGTTAAGAGAAGTGTACGGGGAGTACAAGTAAAATTTGTGCGATTGCACTACCCTTTTTTTGCTTCTTTCGCCCAGTTATCCCTTAAAGTAGATGTCCGGTTAAATACCAGTTTGCCCTTAGTTGAATCCTTATCAACATAAAAATATCCTTTCCTCAAAAACTGGTAACGTTCACCTGTATGCGCATTCGCCAGTTCGGGTTCCGCAAAAGCATTACTAATTACCTGTAAAGAACCAGGATTAATATAATCCTTAAAATCACCTTCTTCATTTGAAGGATCTTCCACTTTAAATAACCGGTCGTATAATCTTAGCTCCACATTTACAGCATGGGGAATACTCACCCAATGCAATGTTCCCTTTACATTAATGCCTGATGTATCTGCACTACTGCGGCTCTCGGGAATATAAGAACATCTTAATTCCTGTACTACTCCATTCGCATCTTTAATTACTTCATCACACTTAATAATATAAGCGCTTTTTAATCTCACCATCGAACCAGGGAATAACCTGAAATATTTTTTCGGAGGATTCTCCATAAAATCTTCTCTTTCTATATACACTTCCCTCGAAAAAGGCATTTTCCTTGAACCGCTATTTGGATCTTCAGGATTTTCTTCCGCATTGATTATTTCTGTTTCGCCTTCAGGATAATTAGTGATCACAATTTTTAATGGGTCAAAAACCACCATCCTTCTCAGTGCAATCTTATTCAGATGCTCACGAATAAAAAATTCCAGCAGAGACATATCTACCATATTCTCTCTTTTCGCTACTCCTATCCTCTCACAGAAATCACGAATACTTTCGGGTGTATATCCACGACGGCGCAAACCAGAAATTGTTGGCATGCGTGGATCATCCCATCCACTTACATATTTTTCATTTACCAGTTGCAGTAATTTCCTTTTACTGGTAACTGTATAATTAATGTTCCTTCTCGCAAACTCATATTGGTGTGAAGGATATATTTCAA
>CAYLVR010000118.1:0-11163 GCA_964387165.1 uncultured Chitinophagaceae bacterium
CGGCTATATTGTTGGAGCTACGCCACGCAGCCAGCAGATCGCATTATTTGTAGGGGCAATCGTTTCTTCGCTGGTAATTGGATTAACTATAAAATTCCTTGACAGGCCCACATTAGAAATGGCCCAGCAGGGAATTACACATGCCATTGGTTCAGAAAAATATCCGGCCCCACAGGCTACGTTAATGGCTACATTAATTAAAGGAATACTATCACAGAATTTAGACTGGCAGTACGTGTTTGTAGGAATGTTCGTGGCTGTTACTGTGGAATTATGCGGAATTAGTTCCTTAAGTTTTGCCGTGGGTGCATATTTACCATTATCCACCACACTTCCCATATTCGCCGGGGGCGCCATAAAAGGATTAGTGGAAAGAAAGAAAAAACCTTCCCCTGCCGAGGAAGAAGAATTGGGCAGCGGTAATTTATTTGCAACAGGTTTGGTTGCCGGAGGCGCCGTTGCAGGAGTATTAATTGCATTTATGGCAGGGTCCGATACAGGCTCCCGGTTTTTAAATGCAGTTAGCCTGGAAAAAGGGCTAATGCAGATTCTGAATGAAGGGGGTTATTTCGCTTTAGGGGTTCTGCTCTTCACTATTATGGGGTGGATGTTATACAGAATAGGCATCCAAAAAAACGTTCGGTAAACATTAAAGTGTCTTTCGCCTGTTTAGAAGTTCATCGTGCGTCATCCTTTAAACTGTACTGAACAATAATTATGGTTGAGAATGGATGCGGGAAGCTGTTCTGCATTGAAAAATTACGCCGTAGCCTCGAATTCAGGATGGGTATGGAATAACAGTTCAAGACCGTGCCGGTAGGGTTTAAAATCATCTATACATAGGTACGTGTTGGGGCTTACAATAAGAAACTATTTGTTAGGGTCCCGTTAGGGTCTTGTTAGGGGTTTCCAAGGGTATACCCCTAACAAGACCCTAACGAGACTCCTGCGAGAGCCTAACAAATCGCAAATCAGATTCTTGCCCTATAACCATTCTTCTGCAGCCATTGCAGCACCTTCTGCCGCTGGTCGCCCTGTACGATTATCTGCCCATCTTTAACGCTGCCACCCGTACCACAGAACGTTTTTAATTGTTTGCCGAGGCTTTCAATATCTTCTTCTGTACCAATAAAATTATCTACCAGCGTAACGATTTTGCCGCCCCGGTGCTTTTTGTCTAAAATAATTTTTAACTGCTGCTTACCGGGAGGTAAGGTTTCCTGTTCATTATTTTCTTCCCCGTAAGGTTTAAATGAAGGATCGGTTGAATAAACCAAACCACCAGATGATGATTTTTTCTTACTCATCGGTTAATGCTTTTAAACTGAGATCTAAACTGCGGGATTGGTGAATTAACGCGCCTACACTTATGTAATCGACGCCCGTTGCCGCATAATCGCAGATATTATCCAAATTAATTCCACCACTGGCTTCTGTCTCAAACTTACCATCAATAATCAATAATGCTTCTTTAATTAATTCCGGTGTAAAATTATCCAGCATAATTCTATTCACTTTTCCGAAGGCCACTACCCTTTTTACTTCATCAATACCTCTTATTTCTACTTCTATTTTCAGCCCGGGTCTTACATTCTGTACATATAACCAGGCTTTTTCAATCGCTTTTTCCAATCCACCCGCATAATCAATATGATTATCCTTCAGCATGATCATATCATATAATCCCATCCGGTGATTATATCCTCCCCCAATTCTTACGGCTTCTTTTTCTAATAAACGAAAATTAGGTGTTGTTTTACGTGTATCTAATATTTTGGAAGAATACCCTTTCAGTTTCGATGAATATTCATGGGTTAATGTAGCGATCCCGCTCATTCTTTGCATGGTATTTAATACCAGTCGCTCCACATTTAATATAGCGCGTACAGACGACTCCACTTCAAAAGCGGTTTCACCAAATACCATTTTATCACCATCTTTTTTAAAAGCAGTAAACACCGAAGATGGGTCATACATTTTAAATATCTTTTCTGCAATGGCTACACCCGCCAATATTCCATCCTGTTTAATCTTTAATGCCGCCTTCCCCCGCGCATCAGCAGGAATACACGACAATGTAGAATGATCTCCATCACCAATGTCTTCTTTTAAAGCGGCCTCAACCAGTATATTCAATTGTATATCGAAATCCATATTTCAAGGTGTTACCCTCTCCTCTCTTTTGAAAAGAGAAGAGGGGTTAAGAATAAAATTAGACCGGAGAAGAATTGATTACTGTCCCTGTGCCATGCTATATCCTTTTTTATCGCCCCAGGTATTTAATAATTCTAAACTCGCAATTTTAAAATCACCACTTAAACTAACGTATAGACCAATAATATCCTGCTGATTTAATGCTTCTCCATCCAAACTCTCGAATCGCGCATTATATTGATTTACCAGGTTAGTATATCGACTGCCCGTTGGCCAAACCTGTGTGCCCCTGTTACTAATATTTACCAGTTTAAATTTAACGCCGCCATGCCTCTGGCATTTTTTCGCAATCACTTCAGGCTGCATATTACTTTCTAAAAACATATCAACCCCAACAATTTTTTCCTTAACGCCTTCAACACTTTCCATCATTGCATTCTGTTCCAGATGTAATACTGTACATGATGAAGGGACATCCGTTCCATCTGGTTTTGGATTATGGACGGGCTTCTTACCAAAATTCTTAATAATGGCATCAGCATATTGCGTAGTATTTACTGATGGCTTCGTCTTATCACCAAAATCTCCTGTATGTACACCACTTTCCAATGTATATAGCAATGCATTTTCAATTAATGTGGCGCTATGCACTAATCCTAAATGTCGCAGCATTCCAAATCCACTTAACAATAATGCTGTAGGGTTAGCAATATTTTTGCCCGCAATATCCGGTGCGGTACCATGCACTGCTTCGAATATGGAGATATGGTCACCAATATTTGCAGATGGCGCGAAACCTAATCCCCCAACGAGACCGGCACATAGATCACTTACTATGTCTCCCTGTAAATTAGTAAGCACCACTACATCAAAATTATCGGGGCGTGTAACGAGTTTTGTGCACAGGTCATCAACAATTACATCATCTGCTTTTAATTCCGGATATAATTTTGCCACCTCGTAGAAACACTCAAGGAATAATCCATCAGTAATTTTCATGATATTGGCCTTATGACCGCAGGTGATGCGGCGGGCATTTTTTTTCTTTGCCATTTCAAAAGCATATTTGATCACCTGCATACTTCCGGGGCGGGTAATGAAGCGCCTGCTGAGGGCCACATCGTGGGTAAGCATGTGTTCAACACCCCCATAAGTATCTTCTATATTCTCTCTTACAATAGTAATGTCGATAGGTATTCCAGCTTTACTGAAAACCGTGTCAACGCCCGATAGTGTTTGAAAAGCACGGTTATTGGCATAGGTATTCCAGGTTTTGCGGGCAGTAACATTGATACTTTTAACGCCTTTGCCTTTGGGGGTTTCCATTGGTCCTTTAAACAAACCGCCCAGGGTTTCTATAGTTTGCAATGCTTCGGGGGTCATGCCGTTATTAAATCCCTTATCGAACACCCATTTACCCATATCTACAAATTCGTATTCCAACGGCACTTTAGCGGCTTTAAAAATTGTTAAAACGGCTTCCATTATTTCCGGGCCAATGCCATCACCTTTCGCTACAGCTATCTTCATACGTTAATTAATTTTTTGTCATTAAGAGGAAGTGGTAAAATTAGGGAGCTTTTCTCTACTTTTATGTCAAATAGCCTGAATGGTATCAACAATTTCGGAAGGTATAGAAATAAGCGTGGAGACTTTTTATCAACCCGAATACTCTAATCCGGTATCAGGGGAATATATGTTTGCCTACCGGATAACTATCGAAAATCACAATAGTTTTCCTGTAAAACTGATGCGCAGGCATTGGTACATAATTGACAGCAACAGCAGTGAGCGTGAGGTGGAAGGTGAAGGTGTGGTTGGCGTGCAGCCCGTATTACAGCCCGCAGAAAAATACCAGTATGTGAGTGGGTGTAATCTTCGTTCCGAGTTAGGAAAAATGTATGGCACCTATACAATGGAAAATCTTCACAATAAAGCATCCTTCGAAGTAAATATTCCCATCTTCGAAATGATCGTGCCTTTTAAAATGAATTAAAGGATTTAGCGAATTTATCTTCCTCCTTTTTCAAGGGAGGTACCGGCGATATGAGCATAAACCAAAACTGCAGGGGATTTATTATTCTTCCGATTGAAACGCGATTTCCTGTACAACCTGCACTTTTCCCTTTTTTTTCATGTACAATTTCGTGCGGAAATTTCCATTCTTTGTTTGTAATAAACCAATACAAAACTGGGAACCGTTATTTTCACCTTTATGTTTGACCTGGAAATTTTTCACTTCATTACTGGCAAAAAAATCCTTAAGGATCATTTCTGCCTGGTTCTTGCTGTAATTATCACTTTTATTGGGTAATGAGATATCGACCCTGCTGTCAAAATACTTCGCTAATTCTGTTGCATTTCCTGTTCGTAATGCAACAAGAACCTGTTCAATAGAATAAGACGGCGCAAATGATAACAGGAAAAGCGCTACCGAAGTAATCACTAATCCTAAATATTTCATAATCGTTAGATTTTATTAGCAAATTTGCGAAAAACATGCCAAAGTATCGGAAGAACCTTTCAGAAATAATACCTTTACCAATAGAAATTTAATTTGTTATGTCGAAAAAGGCAATTCTTGTAATCATGGACGGTTGGGGATTAGGAAAAGTTAAATCCTCAGATGCCATTCAGAACGCCAACGTTCCATTTGTTTCTTCCTTATATTCAAAATATCCTAATACCACGTTGGTTACCTGTGGTGAAGCTGTGGGCTTACCCGATGGGCAGATGGGAAACTCTGAGGTGGGTCATCTTAATCTTGGCGCTGGCCGAATCGTTTATCAGGAGCTGCAACGCATAAACGTTGCCGTACGTGATGGAAGTTTTGCAAAAAATCCTGTTTTGCTTGACAGCATCCGTAATGCAAAAACATTGCATTTAATAGGTCTGGTAAGTGATGGCGGGGTTCATTCTCATATCAATCATCTTAAGGCAATCCTGAATATCTGCAAAACTGAAGGAAAAAACAATGTAGTAGTACATGCATTTACTGATGGGCGGGATACAGATCCGAAAAGCGGACTGCATTTTATCACGGAACTGCAACAACATATCCAGCAAACAGTAGGCAAAATAGGAACCATCAGCGGAAGATATTTTGCTATGGACCGCGATAAAAGATGGGAACGTGTGAAACTTGCTTACGACGCAATGGTTTTAGGTATAGGTGAACACGCCAGCGATCCTGTTAAAGCCGTTGCAGATGCATATGAACATAATATCACCGATGAATTTATTAAGCCAACAGTAATTGATCCGGCTGCAACAATTAAGGATGGAGATACTGTTATCTGTTTTAATTTCCGTACCGACAGATGCCGGGAAATTACACAAGTACTCACTCAAACTGATATGCCGGAATTTGACATGAAAAAACTGGCCATTCATTATACAACAATGACTGAATATGACAAAACATATAAAAATGTAAATGTTGTATTCGAGACAGATAATTTAAATAATACATTAGGCGAAGTATTACAACGCAATCATAAAAAACAGATACGTATAGCCGAAACGGAGAAATACCCGCACGTTACTTTCTTTTTTAATGGTGGCAGGGAATTGCCATTTGAAAATGAAGAAAGAATTATGGTGCCTTCTCCAAAAGTGGCCACTTACGATCTTCAGCCTGAAATGAGCGCATTTGAACTAACTGGTAAAATTATCCCGCAGATAGAAAATGAAAGTGCTGATTTTATTTGCCTGAATTATGCTAATGCAGATATGGTAGGCCATACCGGCGTTTTTGCGGCAGGAATAAAAGCAGCTGAAACAGTGGACGCATGCGTGGAAAAAGTGGTTACAGCAGCCCTGAAACATGGTTATACGGTGTTTTTGACCGCCGATCATGGAAATGCGGATTATATGATCAATGAAGATGGCACCCCAAATACTGCCCATACATTGAACCTGGTGCCCCTGTTTGTAATAGATAAAGAATGGAACGGCACGCTTAAACCCGGTAAGCTCGGGGATATCGCTCCTTCCATCCTCACTATGATGGGCCTGCCCATACCCCCGGAGATGACAGGCGAAATATTGGTGTAAGGATCAGCAAAGTGTACCCTTCTTCTTTGAAAAAGAAGGTCCGGCGAGATGCACATTAAAAACTGATTTCAGGGCTGTTTTTTTCTGCACGTGCAGCTTTTACTTCATTAAATTGTCTAAATTACATGGCAACCAACGGCATCCTACAACATGACGGAAGAAGCCATTTTATCAGGCTGTTTACAAAATGACGGATTAGCACAAAGGGAACTGTATGCTAAGTACAGTCCACGAATGCTATCAGTGTGTTACAGATTCGCCCATAACAGGGAGGATGCCGAAGACATGTTGCAGGAGGGATTCATTAAAGTATTTTCACAAATACACACCTTCCAGAACAAAGGCGCCTTCGAAGGATGGATAAGACGAATCATCGTTCACACCTGCATTAATCACCTGAAAAAAAATAAGAAATTCAATGAAAGTGTGGATATTATCCATGCAACAGGCGTACAGATAAGGGAAGATTCGGTGCCTTCCATTGTGCAGGCAAAACAAATTGTTGAATGTATCAGGCTGCTGCCATTGGGTTATCGCACAGTTCTTAACCTTTATGCAATTGAAGGCTATTCGCATAAAGAGATATCTGAAATGTTAGGTGTGGAAGAAAGTACCAGCAGATCACAATACACAAGAGCAAAGCAGATGCTTGAAGATATTCTGGTGAAAAAATATATTATTAATCCTGCAAGGTTTCGCAGAGAGTGGCTTGGAGTAGCAGCGGGCGGGCATTAGCCCTTTCCATTTGAAAAGGAAAATCCCGCTTTGCGCAACGGTTAGTGATAGTACAAAACGAAATGGCAGATTTAAAACAAATTGACAACATAATTTAATTATAGCAACACGATTCAAACCTACGAAAACTAATCCCGAACAAACTAGCAACTGATGGAAAGAGATTTCTACCATAATGATTTTGAAGACTACCTTAAAGAAAAAGCTGACCAATATAAAATGTATCCTTCCGATAAAGTTTGGAAAGGGATAGACAGGTCGCTGCATTCTTACAGGAAATGGTACTGGACAGGGTTCATACTACTGCTTTCTGGTATCAGCTATGTTTCCGTTACTGAATTAATTTCCCCTTCTTCTTATGATACAAATAAGGTTCTGACAGTTCCGGCTCCAACCAAGCCACCGGTTACGGCTCAGCAGCTTGACCCGTTTAATGCTGAATTCGGTACTATAACTCCGGCACACAAACAAACTGTTAACTCTGATATTACAGTTGAGGACAGCGGCGCTTTAACTGCTTCTTTCGAAATTCCTTTACAGTTATTTAATATCCCTGCGATAAAAGATAAAAAACCTGAGAAAGCCGCCTTGCTGATCACCGGCTTACCCCCCCTGGGTAAATACGAAGAATACGAGATTGAACTTTCATGGCCTGAAAGCATTGAAAAAACCAGTACCACAAACGCTCTGCCACACCTGGAAAAAGATGGCATAACCCAGGAAGTAGCAGTTTTGCCCTCCCCGCTCCAGGAAGTGGGTCAACAGGACAAACCGCGCATTAACTGGCTCCAGGATGCGGTGGGACTTAAACTTCCGCAAAATCTCATTAAACGCCTTAGCTGGCAACTGGCTTTCTCTCCAACCGTTAATTACAGGAAACTAACCAGCAGCGATAACATAAAAAATATTAACCCCGGTACTAATGCAGACGTTAACAGTGTAGTGAATCACCGCCCCGCATTGGGCTTTGAACTGGGCACGCATTCCATTTTAAATCTTAACAATCGCCTGGCACTTAAAGGCGGACTTCAATTCAATTATTCCAAATACGATATAGAGGCATTCAGGGCAACGAGGCAATCGGCCACTATAGCTCTTAATGCCACCCTGCTCAGTGACGGGCCAAGAACAATCACCAGCTATACCGATATTAACAATTTCAATGGCATGGAAGCTGAGAACCTGAAAAACCAGTATTTTCAGTTATCGGTGCCTGTTGGCCTCGAATATAAAGTATTCGGTAGCGACAGGGTTCAATTCAAAGTGGCCAGTACCATCCAACCCACTTACCTGCTTAACAAAAATACTTACCTGATCACTACAGATTATAAGAACTATACAAAAGAGCCTTCTCTTGTAAGAAGATGGAACGTGAACGCAGGCGCAGAAGCTTTTCTTTCCTACGATCGTGGCGGTGTTAAATGGCAGATAGGACCACAGTTCCGCTATCAGTTATTATCCAGCTATGAAAGCGAATATCCTATCAGGGAGTACCTGATGGAATACGGTATTAAAATTGGTATCACCAAATCTATCCGCTGATTTTATTCAACATTAGAAGATAAGCGCCTCCACCTCCATTAGAAGGCGGCGCGGCCGGAGTGATCTTATCAAAAGTGAGCAGCCCCTTTTAGGTATTGTGTCAGTTTGAAACAATACCGCCTTTTAGTCAAAACTAAGATCTTGTATTTATTTTTGCAGAATGAAATGTTTTCACCTGCTGTCCACGACCCTGATCTTGTTCGCCTGCAATAATAGACCTGAAACAACAGTAGAAACTGCTGCTCCTGTAATTACCGACACAGCTTCAATCGCAACTCAAAACTTCTTTCCCATACAGGATTTTTTGAAAAGTGAAATAGCTGCTGTTAATTCGGCCTCATCAGGAATTAAAAAATATATTTCTTCAGTTAATATAAAAGATTCGACTTATATACAACCTGAAGAATTTAGCCAACTGGCGCAGGAATTTCTTCCATCAGCATTAAATGATTCAATATTTAAAAAAGAATTTAAAGAAACCTCGTTTATGGATAAAGGAACAGGTAGCGCCACATTCTATTATAGTACCACAAACCCTATAATAGAATTAAAAAGGGCAGATGTGATAACACAAAAAACCGATACCTATGATAAAGTAAAAAGTATTTATCTTGAAAAAAAATATGGTTCAGACTCAACCTTCATAACTAAAAAACTGTACTGGAAACCAGGAAGAAATTTCCAGATCATTACGCAAACATCAAAGGAGTCGGGCGATCCGGAAACCGAATTAATAAAAGTAGTGTGGGATAACAGGGAGTAAAATAAATGCTGCAAAAAGAATTTCAACAAATCATTCATACTATCCCGACTCAGCCGGGAATATATAAGTATTACGACAACCAGGATGAGCTCTTGTACGTGGGTAAAGCAAAGAACCTGCGCAAAAGAGTAAGTTCATATTTTACAAAAACATTTGTCAATTATAAAACGCATGAGCTTGTTCAACGTATTAAGCGCATTGAATTTACTATCGTAAATACCGAGCAGGATGCATTCCTTCTGGAGAACTCGCTGATTAAACAGTACCAACCGAAATTCAATATCGACCTGAAAGACGACAAATCTTACCCGTATATTGTTTTTAAAAATGAACCGTTTCCACGAATCTTTTTAACAAGAAGAAAAATTAATGACGGCTCTCAATATATTGGTCCGTTTACCTCTGTAGGAAAAGTTCGTGAATTAATGGATTTTGTAAAATCGACCATCCAGTTACGTACCTGTAAATTAAATCTTACACAGAATAATATTCAAAAAGGGAAATTTAAAGTGTGCCTTGAATATCACCTGGGTAATTGTAAAGGGCCCTGCGAGAATAAACAATCAAGTGAAGATTATACTCAAAGCCTTAACCAGGTAAAAAATATACTAAAAGGAAACCTGGGTCCTGTTATCCAGCATTTTAAAAATGATATGAAACAACAGGCCGCTAATCTTGATTTTGAAAGAGCTGAAATTTCGCGCAGGAAGCTGGAACATTTAGAAAGATACGAAGCCAGGTCAGTAATTGTGAGCAGGCATTTAACCAATGCAGATGTATTTTCATTATTACGTGAAGGCGACCTGTATTACGTGAATTATTTAAATGTACAGAATGGAACAATTGTGCAAACTCATACCTCCAAACTAGAGGCACACCTCGATGAAAGCGATAAGGAAATACTATCTTTCGCAATTGCACAAATAAGATCCACATTTAACAGTATATCCTCTGAGATCGTTGTTCCTTTCCAGATTGAATACCCCGAAGACGGAATTGTTATTACCGTTCCAAAAGCAGGAGATAAAAAGAAGCTGCTTGATCTTTCTGAAAAGAACGTGAACTATTTCCGTGATGAATTAAAAAAGAAAAAAATACTCCAACTGGAAGGTAAAGATGATATGGAACGAAAAAAAGTTCTTTATCAATTGCAGCAGGACCTTCAATTACCGGCAGTGCCCGTTCATATTGAATGTTTTGATAACAGTAATTTCCAGGGAAGTTACCCGGTATCGGCTATGGTCTGTTTTAAGAATGGGTTGCCCAGTAAAAATGATTACCGGAGATTTAATGTAAAAACTGTTGAAGGGATAAATGATTTTGCGACAATGAAAGAAGTGGTTTACAGGCGGTATAAACGCGTTAAGGAAGAAAACGACCAGTTCCCTCAACTCGTAATCATTGATGGCGGAAAAGGCCAACTCAGTGCAGCGCTGGAAGCTATTGACGAACTGCAGCTCAGAGGCGAAATGACTATTATTGGCCTTGCCAAAAATGAGGAAGAGTTGTTTTTTGCGGGCGATAAGGAATCTGTTCGTTTACCATTTAACAGCGAGAGTCTTAATTTAATAAGAAGAATAAGAGATGAGGTACATCGTTTTGGTATTACATTTCACCGGCAAAAACGCAGTGTGGGTACTTTCAAAAACGAGCTGGAAACAATTAAAGGAATCGGCAGAAATACCGCTGATCAATTATTAAAGGAATTTAAATCAGTAAAAAAGATTAAAGAATTAAAAGAAGAGGAATTAATTAAAGCAGTGGGGACAGCTAAGGCTAAGTTAATAAGAGAGTATTTTCAGAGTTAAAACTACGTATAGTGATATGGGTTCTGTTTAAGTTTTAACTTTTAATTTAAAAAAAAGGGCCAGGATAGAAATCCAGCCCCGTTTTTAAAATCCAATATCCTATGA
>CAYLVR010000119.1:0-11155 GCA_964387165.1 uncultured Chitinophagaceae bacterium
CATAGTTTATTATCTCCATCTTCGCCCAATGTGAACTTCCTTAAGGCACTGGTATCGGTGGATTGTGTGATATTTGGTTTTGCCGATAATGAACTGAAAGTACTGCTCATTAAATCGGATATTGAAGTATTCAAAGATAAATGGTCGTTACTGGGAGATTTGTTAAGGCCCAACGAGGACCTTGATAGTGCATCTTACAGGGTGTTGAATGAAAGAACCGGGCTTACTGATGTTTACCTGGAGCAGGTTTCCACATTTAGTGCAATAGACCGCCATCCGGGTGGAAGGGTAATCACAACCGCCTATTACTCGTTGGTTAATATAAAACATCATGAACTCAATATCGCTGATCACGAGCTTCACTGGCACCCGGTAAACGAGATCTCCGGGCTGGCCTTTGACCACGATAAAATCCTGGCCACCTGTCTTGAAGGGCTGCGCAAAAAGATCCTCGAACACCCGATTGTATTCAATTTACTACCCGAAAAATTCTCATTACGAGAATTCCAGACTTTATATGAGGCCATCCTCAATACCAAGATGGACAGACGAAATTTCAGAAAAAAATTCCTGTTAATGGACTGGCTGGTCGATATCGACGAACTGGAAATCAATGTACCGCATAGACCGGGCAGATTGTATAAATTTAAAAGAAAATCCGAAACATTATAATGTTGTTTTAAATCGATTGGAAATATCTTTTATACCGAACTGGTGAAGAACACCGGGATTAAAAATTTTAATTATTCATCATCTGTTATTGCGATCAATAAAGGAATGGCAACTTAAAATACAAAAGATGCCTTGGTTGCACAGCTATCGTCAATAAATGTCATTAAATTGGGGTGTGTTGGGGGCGACGGCAAACCGGGCATTACGACCTGCGGTAGCAGATCGGGCTTCCTACCCCCAACAATAAAAACCGGATATTAATTTCCGGGATGTATTTTTAAACAAAGGCTATAGTAAATTTGAATGGCAGAATTTTAAAGAAATGAATTTAAAGGTACAAGGGGTAATAAAGAATATAATGAAGCTAAACGTCCACATAATAAAGACTTATTGTTTTTGTGGAACAACGATTACCCTGAAATGTACCGGATCAATGCGCTAAATAAATGACGGGCTTTAAAAATATTATTTTATATATATCAAAATTCCGTAAGCTGGTATCCCCTTCCGTAAAGGAGCGGCCGCACCGGCATAATAATACGCATAATTTATTTTGCAGCGTGGCCGTGGTGAGTTTTATCCTGCTCACATTTTTCTCCTGCAACGAAGAAAAAAATGGACCAGTATTATTCAAGGCACTTACAAGTAAAAGAACCGGTTTGGATTTTTCTAATAATCTCAATTCATCCGATTCTTTTAATCTTTTCAAGTATATGTATTTCTATAACGGTGCCGGAGTAGGTGCTGGTGATTTTAATAATGATGGATTAACGGATGTTTTTTTTGCTTCTAATCAGGGCGATAACTCACTTTATCTGAACAAAGGGAACCTTGAATTCATAAACGTTACAAAAGAGGCCAATATCCCCAATGATAAAGCCTGGAGTACAGGCGTTTCTGTTGTAGATATTAACAATGATGGTCTGCTGGATATTTATGTTTCCCGCGTGGGCAAGTATAAAATATTGAATAGCCAGAACCAATTATTGATATGCCAGGGCATTAATAAAGATGGAATACCGCAATACATTGATAAAGCGAAAGAATACGGACTTGATTTTTCGGGGTTTGGAACACAAGCAGCTTTTTTTGATTATGATCTTGATGGAGATATAGACATTTTCCTGCTCAACCACTCCGTTCACGAAAACGGAACGTTCAGAGCAAGAAATGAATTTACAGGTACCTATCATGCTTCGGCAGGCAGTAAAATTTTCAGGAATGATAATGGAACCTTCATTGATATTACAAAAGAAAGTGGAATCAGCAGTACTGCTATTGGTTATGGATTAGGAATAACAATTACTGACGTTAATCTTGATGGCTACCCTGATATTTATATTGGCAATGATTTTCATGAAAATGATTACCTCTACATTAATCAAAAAGACGGTAGCTACAAAGATTTTTCAGGCTCCGCGATGATGCATACCAGCCAGTTCACTATGGGAGTGGATGCCGCAGATGCAAATAATGACGGCTATCCTGATATTGTTTCGATGGATATGCTTGCTGCTGATCCTTACATATTGAAACGTTCGCTGGGGGAGGATACCTACGATATATTCTTTATGAAGATTGGTTATGGATACAATTACCAGTACACGAGGAATAATCTTCAGTTAAATAAAAGGACCGGAAACTTTAGTGAAACTGGTTTGTATTCGGGAATAGCAGCTACTGATTGGTCATGGTCACCATTATGGGCAGATTTTGATAACGATGGACTTAAAGATCTTTTTATTTCCAATGGAATTCCAAAGAGAATGAATGATATTGATTACATCAATTATGTTTCCGACCAGGAAATTCAGCAGAAAATCAAGAACAATAAAATAGACGAAAAAGATAAGATACTAATCGAAAAATTCCCCCAGATAAAGATCCCCAATAAATTTTTTAAGAATACAGGCGATATGGAGTTTGCTGATCTGGAGACTCACATTGCCAATAATAAAGGAAGTTATTCAAATGGCGCTGCTTATGCCGATTTTGATAATGATGGCGACATAGATATTATTGTAAATAATATAGATGCTAATGCAATACTTTATGAAAATAAACTGAATGAAAATAAAAAAACAAATTACCAGCAATTATCATTAAAGGGCCCTCCTGGTAATATTAATGCTATTGGAGCAAGAGTCGTGATGTTTACAGGTATTGAGATAAGGGCTTATGAAAAATATCCTGTGCATGGATTTTTATCGAGTTCAGAAGCGCCGATACATATAGGACTGGACAATAGAAAACCAGATTCAGCCTTTTTAATATGGCCAGACAATACTTATCAGCCTTTATATATTGATACTGCAAAGAAAAAACAGACCCTTGAATACCAGGCCGGTTTGCCCGTTTTTAATTATGAAATAATCGGCAATCACAATAAAAGCGAATCAGAAAAATTTGAAAATATCACTGCTCAAACAGGGTTTAATTACCTGCACAGGGAAAATGCATTCCCAGAATTTGACCGCGAACCTTTGATGCCGCATATGGTATCAACTGAGGGACCTGGCCTTGCCGTTGATGATATTAATGGCGATGGAATGGATGATATATTCATTGGTTCTTCCAAGGGATTTAGAAGTGCAATATTTATCCAGCAACCCGACGGAAAGTTCGAACGGTCGTTACAGCCTTCCCTGGATGCGGATAGCAGCTATGAAGATGTTGATGCCTGCTGGATCGATGTTAACAATGATAAGTTTCCTGATTTGGTTATTGCAAGTGGCGGAAATGAATATTATGGGAAAGATAAACATTTGCTTCCCAGGGTTTATTTAAATGACGGCAATGGATTATTAATTAAAAAGCAGGACGCATTCGAAGATATTTACCAGACGGCTTCATGTATTGCTGCGTATGATTTTAATAATGATGGATTTACTGATCTGTTTATAGGTGGCAGGGTGGTTCCCTGGGAATATGGGAAAACTCCACCCTCCTATTTATTGCAAAACGATGGCACAGGAAAGTTTAAAGACGTTACCGCATTATATTCTGATGCATTAGGAACGGCCGGCTTTGTAACAAAAGCACTATGGTTCGATATTGATAAGGACGACAGAAAGGATCTATTGATCTGCTCGCAATGGGGTACGATAGATGCCTATCTTAATAAAAATGGTAAGCTGGAGAAAAAAGTTCTCACAGATAAAAAAGGCTGGTGGAATACAATCTATATATGTGATATAAATGATGATGGCAATATGGATATCGTTGCGGGAAACCTGGGATTAAACAGCAGACTGAAAGCATCTCCCCAGCAACCAGTGAGACTGTATTATAATGATTTTGACGGCAATGGCAAAAAGGAACAGGTGCTTACTTATTACGTGAGTAACAGAGAAATACCATTTCCCAATAAATTGGAAATGGAAAAACAAATGCCTCATATCAGGAAAGAGTTTTTATATGCAAAGGATTTCGCAAATGCAACATTAAAAGAATTGGTAGGAAAAGAGAAGTTGGCAGAATCGGTTGTTTTCTCGGCCGACTATTTCTCGCACTGTGTTTTAATTAATGATGGTAAAATGAATTTTACCGTTCAGGACCTTCCCTGGCAAACTCAGCTATCTCCTTTGAGAAGTATAATGACCGTTGATGCAAATAATGATAAATATCCCGATCTGATGATTGTGGGCAATTATTACCAGAATAATATTGAAATGGGAAGAAACGATGCCAGTTTCGGATCAATATTATTAAACGATGGAAAAGGTAACTTCAGATATGAAGATATAAACGGAGTTGTTATAAAAGGTGAATCAAGGAACATGCGGGAAATAAGGATTGCCGGAAAAGAAGCCTGTGTTATCGCGAGAAATAATGATTCTGCGATGATAATAAGTGTACCTGGGCGCAGATTTTAATGATTTAGGAAACCGGTCAAAATTATTATTGATTATCAGCGAGTTATAAAAGCGCGTGTAAAAATAGTTGTCTTCTTTGTTCTATTTGGCGCTAGCATCCACTACCTTTGCGCTCCATTTTAAACTATTTCTCCCCGGGTTGGCGGAGAGGTGTCAAAAAAGAATACATGAGCAAATTACATTTTACTACAAAACATGCTAACGCGGCTACCGTAAAGCACAACTGGTATGTTGTGGACGGTACCAATCAAACCGTTGGACGCGTGTGTGCAAAAGTTGCGGCTGTTCTTCGCGGGAAGAACAAGGCATACTATACGCCACACGTTGATTGCGGTGACTACATTATCTTTATCAATGCCGATAAGGTTAAGTTCACCGGAAACAAACTGGATGACAAGGAATACCTGACATTTTCAGGATATCCTGGTGGTCAGAGAGCAGAAACAGCAAGAAACCTTCTTAACAGACGCCCTGAAGCGGTAATTGAAAGAGCCGTAAAAGGAATGCTTCCTAAGAACAGACTGGGAAGGAAAATGATTAAGAAACTGTTTGTGTATGCGGGTCCGGAACATCAGCATACTGCACAAAAACCACAACCTTTAACTTTCTAATTAAGTATAATGGAAAAGCAAAAAACAGCCGTTGGTCGCCGTAAGGAAGCCGTAACAAGGATATTTCTTTCAAAAGGCAGCGGAGCCATCACGGTAAATAATAAGAATTATAAAGAATACTTCTCCTTAATCTACCTGCAGAACCAGGTTGAACTTCCATTCAAAACTATCCAGGCGCTGGATAAATATGATGTAAAGATCAATGCTGCGGGCGGTGGAATGAAAGGACAGGCAGAAGCTGCAAAACTGGGTATTGCCCGTGTGCTCGTTGAACTGAATGCCGAATATCGTCCGGCTCTGAAAGCTGCAGGATTATTGAAACGTGATCCGCGTTCTGTAGAACGTAAGAAATTCGGTCATAAGAAAGCAAGAAAAAGCTTCCAGTTCAGCAAACGTTAATTTATACTTATCAAATTATCAATTTATAATTAATGGAAAACAACACTTCATTACAACAGCAATTACTTGAAGCAGGCGTACACTTTGGACACCTGCGTAAGAAGTGGAACCCTAAAATGTTGCCTTATATTTTCGCTGAGAAAAAAGGTATACATATCATTGACCTGAATAAAACCACAGAACATTTACAGGAAACCGCAGCGGCTCTTAAACAGATTGCCCGTAGCGGAAAGAAGATTATGTATGTTGGTACAAAAAAACAGGCGAAAGAAATTGTTACTGAATGTGCAAGAAAAGTGAACATGCCTTTTGCAACAGAGCGTTGGCTGGGAGGTATGCTTACAAACTTCAATACCGTTCGTAAGAGCGTGAAGAAAATGCAGAGCATTGATAAAATGCTGGGCGATGGCAGCGCTGAAAGTTTAACTAAAAAAGAACGTTTACAGCTACAGCGCGATCGTGATAAAATGGATAAAGTATTAGGTGGTATTTCCCAATTGGGGCGTGTGCCTGCTGCTTTGTTTATTATCGACATCGGTCATGAACATATCGCTCTTGCCGAAGCAAAACGTTTGGGTATTACTACATTCGGTATCGTGGATACTAATTGTGATCCTAATAAAGTTGATTTCGCTATTCCGGGAAATGACGATGCTACAAAATCAATCGCTATCATCACTCAGTATATCACTGCTGCAATAGCTGAAGGGCTTGCTGAAAGACAGGCCGCTAAAGACGAAGACGTAGAAGATACAACAGGTGATGAGAACGAAAAAAAAGCAGAACGTTTGCTTGCAGAAGCAGAAACTGAAGCTGGTCGTGGCCGTGGCGCTGCTGGTGGCGGCGGCAGAGGTCGTGGTGGTAACACTGGCGGTCCTGGCGGAGCTCGTGGTGGTGGTGGACGTCGTCCTCAGAGCGGTGGTGCTGGTGGCGGTCAACGCAGACCAGGAGGCGGAAGATAATAAGCCAAAAGTTAAAAGTCGAAAATTAAAGTAACTTTTAATTTTTCACTCTTCACTTCTAAGTTATTAATCAACTTAAAACTAAAAACATGACTACAGCAACAATAACAGCGGCTGACATTAATAAATTGCGCCAGGCAACCGGTGCCGGTATGATGGATTGCCGTAAGGCCCTCACAGAAACAAATGGAGATTTTGAAGCCGCAATCGATTGGTTAAGGAAAAAAGGCGCGAAAGTAGCAGCACTTCGTGGTGACAGGGATGCAAAAGAAGGAGTGGTTATCGCCAGAACAACTGCTGATAATAAATCAGGAATTGCTTTCGTAGTAAGCTGCGAAACTGATTTCGTAAGTAAGAACAGTGAGTTCGTTGCCTTTGCACAAAGCATTGGCGATGTGGCTATCGCAAATAATATAAAAAGCGCAGATGAATTAAATAACTCAACAATTAACGGCGCCAAAATCTCTGACCTGGTAAATGATAAATTAGCCAGTATTGGTGAAAAAATAGGCATTACTAAATTTGAACGTGTGGATGCTGCTTATGTGGCTTCATATATTCACGGTGCAAATCGTATGGGTGTGCTTGTTGGATTTAATAAACCAGTGAACGAAGCAGGTAAAGATGTTGCTATGCAGATTGCGGCAATGAACCCTTTGGCTGTTGATTCGAGTTCGATCTCTGCAGAAACTATTGAACGTGAAAGAGCGATCGTTACAGAACAGATTAAAAACGACCCGAAAATGGCTGGTAAACCAGATGAGATGATCAATAAAATCGCTGATGGTAAATTAAATGCTTACTTTAAAGAAAGCACATTAATTAACCAGGCTTTTGTAAAAGACAACGGTAAATCTGTTGGCGATTATCTAAAGAGCGTGGACAACGATCTGAAAGTAACAGAATTTAAGCGTGTAGCTTTAGGATAAAGGAAAAGGGAACTTCGGTTCCCTTTTTTATTGCCATTAAAAAGCTTTTCTTTGCAACAATTAATACTTCGTACTACATGCTTCCAAAGTATAAGCGTATCCTGCTGAAATTATCTGGCGAATCGTTAATGGGTGACAAGAGTTTTGGGATGGATCCTGCCATGATTGAACAATATGCGCGGGATATTAAAGGGATTACAGAATTAGGCGTGCAGGTAGCGGTGGTAATCGGCGGCGGAAATATTTACCGCGGAATGAACGAAAAAGACACCGGTATTGAAAGGGCTCACGGCGATTATATGGGCATGCTGGCAACAGTGATCAATGGAATGGCCATGCAGGCAATGCTTGAAAAGGTTGGCGTTTATACGCGCTTACAGAGCGCAATCAAAATGGAACAAATAGCGGAACCTTATATCCGCAGACGCGCCATCAGACACCTCGAAAAAGGCCGCGTAGTAATATTCGGAGCAGGAACAGGTAATCCTTACTTTACAACAGATACAGCAGGCTCCTTAAGAGCCATCGAAATCCAGGCCGATGTGATCCTTAAAGGTACCAGGGTGGACGGCATTTATACGGCGGACCCAGAAAAAGACAAAACAGCAACTAAGTTCAGTACTATCTCATACCAGGACTGCATCTCAAAAAACCTTAAAGTAATGGATATGACGGCATTTACTCTTTGCATGGAAAATAATCTCCCCATTATTGTATTTGACATGAATAGTCCGGGAAACCTTCACAGGGTGGTAACCGGCGAAAAGGTGGGAACTCTTGTAAAAGGCTGATCTTCAGAAAATACGCATCTATTTAGTGATATTACTTGTATTATTCAATATACATTAGTATTTTTCGATTCAGAAAAGCCACTGCCCCCCAAGTGGCTTTTGTATTTATACGGTTCCATTTCCTGTGAAACGCCAGGTTTAGCTTAAACCATAAAATAAAGCTACCCGAACCGTTATGAACACCTTTACACTCATTCTGGGCTACACATTTACTATTGGGCTTGCCGAGGCTGTTATCTTTTTGCTGGCCGCAGCACTCCTGGGCTTCTCTATTCATTTTTATTGGTTCGGCCACAGGTCGGTACCTGGTATCAAGGAAGTTGTTCCCCTGGAAGACAGTACTACGATTTCCCCCGATGATGAATGGAGACTTCAATACTACGAGCAGATAGAAAAACACGAAAAAACACAGGAACGGCTGGAAAAAGAACTGTTTCGTATGGCCGAGGCAGAAAAAATTTTACTTGCCGAACTGGATGAAGCAAAAGATGAAGTGTCGAGACTCGAATCGCTGGCCGAAAAAAATGCGATGGCTTCGGCTGAGGCCGAAGTTCCTTCTTCATCAAAACATATTTCTGAACTGATGATTGCCCAGCAAAATTTTAATGATTACCTGAGCAAAGAAATGACTGAGAGGCTTGAAAAAGCTTATCATGAGTTTAATTATATGCAGGAGCGTATGAATAAAATCCAGACGCAGGTAATTGATCCGCATAAAAGAAGTTTTGAATATGAGGAACTGGAGCAATCTTATTTCAGGATCACTAAAGAATATGATGAATTAAAACTGAGACAACTATCGTTACTGGAAGATGGACAAAAATTAACAAGAGCCCTGGCAGACAGCGAAGAAAAATTAAGAGATGCTAATTTTCATAAACACCAGCTCACGAAAAAAGTATTATTTCTTGAAGACCTTGTAAAAGATATGCAGGAAATATCCGGGCACAGTAAAAAGCTTGAACTTCAACTAAGAAGAATAAACGAGATAGAAACATTACTTACAAGAACAGCAGGCGAAGCAAGGAAGATGTAAATTTGTAGTTCAGCCCCTCCCAAAGGGGAAATTGCCTCGGCTTACCCGAAGCAGACGGAACATTAAATACATCTATACATGTCAAACCAGGTTGCTGATATCCGCAGGGATTATAAATTAAAAGAATTTTCTGAATCAGGCGCCGATCCAGATGCCATTAAACAATTTGAGAAGTGGTGGCGCGAAGCAATGGATAGCAAAATTGATGAGGTAAATGCAATGACACTGGCCACTGCTTCTTCTGATGGCCTCCCTTCTGCAAGAATAGTTTTATTAAAAGGCTTCGACGAAAAAGGTTTCGTTTTTTTCACTAATTATAATAGTTATAAAGCACAGCAACTTGCTGAAAATCCCCGTGCATGTCTCGTTTTTTTCTGGAAAGAATTGGAAAGGCAGGTGAGGATCACGGGATTAATTACTAAAACAGATGCTGCAATCAGCGACGAATATTTTAACAGCAGACCGGAGGGTAGCAGGAAAGGCGCAATCGCTTCTCCTCAAAGTTCCGTAATAGAAACCCGGGAATGGCTCGAACAAAAAGTGGCTGATGTGAAAGAAGTTTTACGACCCGATAATTGGGGAGGATACGTATTAAAACCTGTTACAGTAGAATTCTGGCAGGGCCGCTCAAGCAGGCTGCATGACAGATTACAATACGGCCTGCAGGCTGATGGTTCCTGGAAAATAGAGAGACTGGCTCCATAGACCCAACGGCTCCATCGCGAAAGCCTCGTGATTTAAAGCCCGTTGCGAAGTTGAACATCCCATAATAAAAAAAACCCGGTTTCCCGGGTTTAGTCTTTTTTCTTAGCAACTTTCTTTTTAGGATTTGCCGGCCTTGATTTACCAAAAGAGCCTGCAAATATTTTTCCTTTTTTAGTTTTTTTGTCTCCTCTTCCCATAATAATGTAATTATAATTTGCTTTGCAATTCTTTACCTGCTTTAAATCTTGCTACTTTTTTAGCTTTGATTTTAATTACAGCCCCTGTTTGAGGATTACGGCCATTGCGGGCTGCTCTTTTAGAAACCGAAAATGTACCAAACCCTACCAACGTTACTTTACCTCCACCTTTTAAAGTTTTAGTTACTGCTTCAATGATAGAATCTACGGCAGCATTTGACTGGGTTTTTGTAATTCCAGCGTCTTCGGCAATCTTCGCGATTAATTCAGCTTTGTTCATGGTGTAAATTTTAAACAGCGACAAATTTAGCCCAAATACTGATCAGGACTAGGTTTCAGCCGAAGTAAAATGTTAATTTTCTTCCCTTCTTATCCACATTCAGTTGATAACTTTCATTACAGATTGAAATGCCACAAATTTATCTCCCCATAATTCACGCTCTTTTTTCTCGAACCGCTGAATATGTTTTGACCTGTAATCATCAAGAAGGTCGGATGAAGAAGAATATAACTGTAACGCGTACGTTGGACCATCCTCATCATCCATTTCAATTAAATGCACAAACTGATAACGGTCGAATAGTTCAGTTTTCAGTATCTGGGGAAGATGCTCATGGAGCAGCCAGTCTTTCCACTGTTCATGAACATCCCAGCTTATTTTGGTAGTAATATTCAGAATGATCATGAAATGGTTTTCAGCTCAAGAAATACAGGACAATGATCACTGTGTTTTACGTCGGGTAATATTTTTGCTGAGACCAGTGAAGGAACCAATGGTAAGGTAACATTAATATAATCAATGCGCCATCCTTTATTTTGTGCCCTTACTGTTGGAAAACGCTGGCTCCACCACGAATAATTGTGTGGTTCTTTTACAAAATGCCGGTAACTGTCGTTCCAACCGCTGTCGAGGAGTTTATCCATCCATGCTCTTTCAGAAGGTAAGAACCCCGAAGAATTTTTATTTCCTTTCGGATC
>CAYLVR010000120.1:0-11145 GCA_964387165.1 uncultured Chitinophagaceae bacterium
GACAGGCTGGTAATATCTTATTTTGAATTAACCTATCCGAGAACATTTAATTTCGGCAACACAAAAAATTTTAAATTCAGTCTTCCTGCAAGTGGCGCGAAATATTTAGAAATCACCAATTTCGATGGCGGCGCTGCTCCTGTTTTATTAAATCTGACTACAGGTGAAAGAATACCCGGTAATATTGCTGTTGCTGGCAAAGTGAGGTTTGTAATCGGCGCAGGTGGGGAGCGGGATTTTGTACTGGTAAATACAGATGCTTCAAATGTTACTAATATTACAGCGCTTACCACTAAAACGTTCAAACAATATTTAAATCCTGCTAACCAGGGTGATTATATAATTATAAGTAATAAAGCTTTATTTACGGGAACAAAAGGGAATAACCCGGTTGAAGATTATAAGAACTACCGGTCTTCGGTAGCGGGAGGTGGTTATAATGCAACTATAGTTGATATTGATGAACTTGTTGATCAGTTTGCTTTTGGTATTAATAAAAGCCCGCTTTCTGTTAAAAACTTTCTCCAGTTTGCAAGAACAAATTTCTCCACACCTCCCCAATATGTATTTATTATTGGCCGTGGTGTTTCTTATAATGAGTTCCGTACACGTGAAGCTGATCCTGTTGCTCAGCAATTGAATCTTGTTCCTTCGTTTGGATATCCGGCTTCTGATAATATGCTGAGTGCTTCTGGTGTGAATAGTTCATTTCCTTTAACTCCGATAGGTAGGCTATCGGTTGTACACTCTTTTGAGGTTGAATATTATCTTGAAAAAATAAAGGAATATGAAAGCGCTCAGAAAAATGCACCCAACACTCTTGAAGGGAGACAATGGATGAAAAATGTGGTGCATGTTACTGGAGCCAGCGATCCTTATCTTGGTTCGGTATTATGTAATTATATGGGCGTGTACAGGCGAATCATTGAGGACACGATATTTGGTGGGAATGTGGCCAACTTTTGTAAGGGTTCTACGAATACAGTTGATCAGACGAATAATGAAAAAATCTCTGAATTATTTGAAGAAGGCATAAGTATTCTGACTTATTTCGGCCATTCATCTACCACAACACTTGAATTTAATCTTAATAACCCACAGGCATATAATAACCAGGGTAAATATCCAGTGTTTTTTGTTAATGGATGTAATGCGGGGAACTTCTTCACCTATAATACATCCAGGCTTTTAGTAAATGAAACACTTTCTGAAAAGTTTGTATTAGCTAAACAACGTGGAAGCATAGCTTTTGTGGCAAGTACACATTATGGCATTGTAAACTACCTTAATATTTATTTGAATAATCTGTATTCCACTATTTCTAAAACTGGGTTTCAAAAATCGATAGGATTTGTTGTGCGCGACGCGCTCAATAAAATGACTATTGCAACCGGCCCTAATGACTTCTATTCAAGGGTCCATGCAGAAGAAATTACTATACATGGTGATCCGGCATTAATGCTCAATGAACAGCCGAAACCTGATTTTGTAATTGAACCTGCAGAGATAAAAATAGACCCTTCATTTATTTCAGTGGCTGAAGAAGATTTTGAAGTGCATATCAGGATTTCCAATATCGGAAAGTCAATTGATGATTCCATATTTGTAGATATTAAACGCCAGTATCCCGACGGATCCATAGAAACAATAGAAAAAAGAAAGATTAAGGCAGTAAGGTATGCAGAAACAATAACCCTGCGTGTTCCTATTGTTGCTTCAAGAGATAAGGGCTCGAATAAGATCATGGTATATGTGGATCCTGATAATTTTGTAGATGAAATATCTGAGTCGAATAATTATGTGGTAAAGGAAGTGATCATTTTTGAAGATGAGGCGCGGCCGGTATATCCTTATAATTTTGCGATCATCAAAAATCCGACACAGAAATTATTTGCATCTACTGCTAACCCGCTAAGAACTATTAAGCAGTATTTAATGGAAATGGATACAACACAGTTATTCAATTCTCCATTTAAGATATCAAAGACCGTAAACTCAGTGGGGGGACTGTTCGAATTTGATCCGGGAATTACCTACGCCGACAGTACAGTTTATTTCTGGAGAGTAGCTACAATAAATGAGGGGCAAGCTAATATATGGAGCACGGCTTCATTTAGGTATATAGATGGTCCTAATGAAGGATCGGGCCAGAAACATTATGGTCAGCATTTAGATTCAAAAACAGAAAGAATGTCCCTTGCTGATGACCGTAAATGGAAATTTGGAAGCAGGGCAAACGAATTGTTTGTCAGGAGTGGAATTTACCCTAACTCAGGAACCGGGGATTCTGATTTTTCTATTGAGGTAAATGGTATATCGGATATTAAAAGTGCCTGCCTTGGCGCATCATTAATATTTAATGTATTCGACAGCATTACGTTCAAGCCGTGGAAAAATGTTGATGGCAGCGGCAATAATCTTTATTTAAGTGGAAGTGCTTCGGCAAACTGCGCGGTTACGCGAAATTATAATTTCGAGTTTTCATACATGGACCCTACTGCCAGGAAAAATATGATGAATTTCATGGACAGTATTCCTTCCGGCAGTTATGTTGTTGTAAGAAATATTAGTAATAACGCACAGGAGGGCAATACATACGTTGATACATGGCAGAGCGACACAACATTGTATGGTTCTTATAATTCAATTTATCACAGGTTGTTGGGTGCAGGATTCACAGCTATTGATTCATTCTACAAACCACGATCTTTTATATTTTTATATAAAAAGAACAGCCCGGATTTTGAACCAAAATTCACCGTTAGCAATGGTATTTCTGATAAAACTTTATTAGAGGCACAATGTACAACTCCTGATACACTGGGATATATAAGCTCCCCTGTTTTTGGTCCTGCGGTTGAATGGAAAGAAGTAATATGGGATGGCACAAGTTCAGAAGGAAATCAGCACGATAACCCAATAGTGGAAGTTGTTGGGGTTGACGCCTCAAAAGCTGAAACATTCTTATATTCTCTTGATAAAAACACACACACTTTAGATGTTTCCTCTGTAGATCCTTCACAGTATCCTTATTTAAAATTAAGGATGAGAAATGTGGACTCAATAACATTAACACCATATCAGTTAAACGACTGGAAAATATATTATAAACCTCTGCCTGAAGGAGCAATTGCGCCTAACCTGGTGTACACATTCAAGGATTCCCTGGAAATAGGAGAGTCTTTGGACTTCGCCGTTGCATTTAAAAATGTGAGTCCATACCCGTTTGATTCGGTTGGTGTTAAACTTACAGTTACAGATAAAAATAACGTGGTGCAAACATTGCTGGTCCCAAAACAAAAACCTCTTGTTACAGGAGATACATCAGTGGTAAGATATGAACTGGATTCCAGAACATTCTCTGGTGCCAATACTTTATTTGCTGAATTCAACCCTGATAATGATCAGCCTGAACAGCATCATTTTAATAACTTTCTGTTCAAGAATTTTTATGTAAAAGATGATAAATCCAACCCATTACTGGATGTAACTTTTGATGGGGTACATATTCTTAACAGGGATCTTGTTTCTGCAAAACCGCATATCCAGATCAGGTTAAAAGACAATGCGAAATTCTTATTGATGAATGATACTGCTTTGAGCACCGTCCAGGTTCGTTATCCCGACGGAACAATAAGAACTCATCATTTTGATAATGATACTTTGAGATTTACTCCAGCTACCAGCGGAGGCGAGAATACGGCAGTGATCGATTTTTACCCACAGTTTACAACACAGTATAGTGCGGATGGTGATGAATACGAATTGATAGTTACAGGAAAAGATGTAAGTGGAAATGGTGCCGGCACAAATGAATTCCGTGTTGCATTTACGGTAATTACAAAATCAATGATCTCTAACCTGCTGAACTACCCTAATCCATTCAGTACGTCTACAGCTTTTGTCTTTACATTAACAGGAAGTGAGATCCCTCAGAATATGAAAATTCAGATCCTTACTGTAACAGGTAAAATTGTGAGAGAAATTACTAAGGATGAATTGGGACCGTTAAAAATTGGACGCAACATTACAGAGTTCAAGTGGGATGGTACTGATCAATTTGGGCAGAAACTCGGAAATGGCGTGTACCTGTATCGTTTTGTCACTTCCCTCAATGGTCAGCGTATGGAAAAATACAAGGCCAAAGGAGATAACACAGATAAATTCTTTAATAACGGATATGGGAAAATGTATTTGATGAGATAAGTCTCGTTAAATTGCGGGATAGATTAATTCAGCTATCTGCAAATGACGATCCTGGGAATATCAGCTTATTATCATGATTCTGCTGCTGCCATCATAAAAGATGGAGAAGTATTAGCGGCCGCCCAGGAAGAGCGTTTTACAAGAATTAAGAATGACCCTGCTTTTCCAACAAATGCCATAAAGTTCTGTCTGGATTATACGGGCTATACTGTTAACGAACTTGATGCTATTGTTTTTTATGAAAAACCACTACTCAAGTTTGAGCGTTTACTCGAAACATATTATGCATATAGTCCGAAAGGATTAAGATCCTTTCTTATTTCGATGCCTGTTTGGATACAGGAGAAGCTGTTCATGAAAAGGAATATCAGAAAAGGTATTGACGCTATTGAAACAACAGATTGGAAAAAAGTAAAATTATTATTCACCGAACATCATCTTTCGCATGCTTCAAGTGCTTTTTTTGCTTCACCATACAAAAATGCCGCAATACTTACAATAGACGGAGTGGGAGAATGGGCAACCGGTTCCATCTGTATCGGTGAAGGCAATAGTATAAAAATCTTAAAAGAACTTCATTTTCCACATTCACTGGGGTTATTATATTCTGCATTTACTTATTATTGCGGATTTGAAGTTAATTCAGGTGAGTATAAATTAATGGGACTTGCCCCTTATGGTAATAATGAACAGGAAGTTCAGCGAAATATTGATCTGATTAAAACCAATATGATCGATATTAAAGAAGATGGTTCTATCTTTTTAAAGCAGGAATATTTTAATTATGCAACCGGTTTAAGAATGATCGGGCATAAAAAATGGAAGGCACTTTTTGGGTTTGGTAGAAGAAGTAAAGTAGATATTATTGACCAGCAATACAAGGATCTTGCCAAAGCAATACAAATTATAACTGAAGAAGTTATTCTGAAACTGGCACTCGAAGCAAAAAGAATTACTGGCGCAAAAAAATTATGCATAGCAGGCGGCGTAGCGCTTAATGGCGTTGCAGTTGGAAAGCTTGATGAAGAAAAAATATTCGATAATATTTTTGTGCAACCTGCTGCAGGAGATGCCGGTGGTGCATTGGGTGCTGCTTATGCTGCGCACTATATCTATTTTGAAAATGAAAGAAAGATAGAAGAGGGGAATGATGGAATGAAAGGCGGGTATCTTGGACCTGAATACACAATTAAAGATATTCTTAACACAGCAAGAAAAAATGCTGCCAGTTGCGCGATAATTGAAAATGAAGAGGTGTTGGTTAAAACCGTTGCAGAATTAATATCCCAGGGAAAAATTATAGCATGGATGCAGGGAAGATCAGAATACGGACCCAGGGCCCTGGGCGCAAGGAGTATTCTCGCAGATGCACGTGATCCCGGAATGAAAGATAAATTGAATCGTGCTATTAAATTCAGGGAAGGTTTCCGACCCTTTGCACCTGTTGTTCCGATTGAATATGTAAACGAATATTTTCATCACGATCAGGCTGCACCATACATGACGCTGGTTAAAAAAGTAAAGCAGAATAAAATTAATATTCTGCCCTCCGTTACTCATCTCGACAATACGGCACGGTTACAAACAGTACATAAAGAGACGAATCCATTACTCTGGAAATTATTGAACCAATTCAATCAGTTTACAGGGTGCCCGGTTATGATCAACACAAGTTTTAACATTAAAGACGAGCCCATAGTTAACTCTCCTGATGATGCTTACCGTTGTTTTATGAAAACAGGAATTGATTACCTGGTAGCAGGAAATGTATTATTCAAAAAATCACTTCATGAAGAACAATAAATGGCGCGATACAATTATTGTTTTGGTGACGGCTTTTATACTGCTGTTCATTTTTCTAAAACATGTGCTTTTCCTTTATGTGGCGCTGGGATTATGCTTTGTTGCTCTGTTTGTTCCCTCTCTTGGCATCCTGATCCACAGGTTATGGTTCCTTCTCGCCGAATTCCTGGGTGCCATATTTGGAAAAATTCTTCTGACACTGGTATATATCATCTTTGTTCTGCCCCTTGCGGTGATATTCAGGAAAAAACTTTCGCTTAACCTCAAACTCCGTAACGATACATATTTTAAGAACAGGGATCATAAGTTTAATAAAAAAGATATGGAAAATCCATGGTGAGCAAACGCTACATATACATTCCTGTAGTACTGGCGCTGGTGTTTTTTCTGCTGGTGGCTAATCCTTTGCAATTTTATTATCTTAATGACGATTTTATTCATATACCGCTTGCGGCATCCGGTAATTTTTTGCAAACCAACCTGTTAAGGCCGGTAGCCGACTTTACATTGTGGCTGGACAGTATTATTTGGTCTACAAATGCTTCAGGATTTCATCTAACCAATATAATTGTTCATCTGTTTAATTCTTTTCTGATTTATTTATTTATAAAAAGATGGAATTATGGAGAGGAACAGGCTACCGGGTACAAATCAATATTTATAGCATTATTGTTTTTGATATATGCATTTCATAGTGAATCTGTATTTTGGATCATAGGCAGGGGCGGTTCACTGGCTACTTTGTTTGCTCTACTCGCTTTAAATTGTTATGCATATTCCAAATCATATATTTCATTAATTGCAGCGCTGCTATTTTTTATAGCAGGATTGTTTACTTATGAATCTATTTGGATATTACCGGCTATCTTCGGAGTTATACAGTCGTTTGAATATATCCGGCAACAAAAGCCTGCATGGCGCTGGACGTTTTCTTTTCTCATTATTTTTATTGTTTACTTTATTGCCAGGCTCAGTATCGATAAAGTTCATTTTGGTAACTATGAATCTGAACTTATACAAACTTTTAATGTTAAACGCCTTATATATAATTACCTGGCAACCGCACTGCGGTGTTTTCTTCCCCCATTAAAAAGCACATCTATATTTGTTGTTGTATCGGGGCTATTCGTTATAATGAGCATTGCCCTTTTGTTTTTCTCATGGAAAAATAAGATACTCCCTTATATCCTGGTTCCAGTTGTTTGTATTGCTGTGGCTTGTCTTCCCACTATTTCATTAGGTATCGATATTCATGATACAGAAGGCGAGAGATTTTTATACCTGCCTTCTGTTTTCTGTTGCTGGCTTATTGCGGAAGTAGTATGGAGATTATCATGTCTTTCAAAATATTCAACTGTTATTATTTTCTGCTTAATTTTATTTCATGCCTGTTTTTTTTACAGGGCTGCCCATGGCTATCGTTATGCCGGTTATGTAACAAAAACTTTCATACAATGCCTTAAAACAGTACCGGTAACAAACAGGTTGACTGTGGTGAACCTTCCATCTCAATATGGAGGCGCCTTAATTTTTCGTAAAGGATTTCCTCAGGCAATAAACTGGTTGGTACCTGATAAATTCAATATAGTAAGTATAGGGATCACTTCTGAGATAATTGATCCGCACAAGCTGAAATGCAGTTTTTTACCCAAAGATCATATTAGTTCTGATTTATTTGTTGAATGGAAGGATTCTGGTTTAATAAGTATTTACTAAAGATGATTTCTATATTATGTACTCATCATTCTCTGTACATACTTACCTATCACATCAAATTCAATATTAACTGTATCGTTTATTTCCACGGTTTTAATAGTAGTATGTTGATAAGTAAAGGGAATAATGGCAACAGAAAACTGGTTGCGGGCAACATTAAAAACAGTCAGGCTAATACCATTAATTGAAATTGAACCTTTTTCGATCACCAGTTGCATGAATTGTTCAGGGTAACTGAACCTGAACTCCCAGCTTCCATTAAGTTCTTTTTTATCGATGCAGGTAGCCGTAGAATCTACATGTCCCTGAACAATATGGCCATCCAGCCGGCCATTCATCATCATACATCTTTCCAGGTTCACCAGGTCGCCTGTTTTCCAGGATGAAAGATTGGTTTTGGCCAGGGTTTCTTTGATGGCCGTTACCTGGTAGGTATCGCCGGAGATTTCCTCGACCGTAAGGCATACCCCGTTGTGCGAAACGCTCTGGTCGATCTTTAGTTCGGGGGCGATTGACGCCCTGATGCGCAGGGTTTTTCCCGTTCCATGGCTGGTAACCTCCTCTATAGTGCCCAAACTTTCAATAATGCCTGTAAACATGACCACAAAAGTGTGATTATTTTCCGGAATTTCTCTATATTTGCACTCCTCAAAGGTTAAAGGGGGTATATAACTATGCTGATCATCGATTCAAAAGATTGCGAAAACATTGACAAGGCGCTTAAAAAGTACAAGAAGAAGTTTGAAAAAGCCAAGATTCTTCTACAATTAAGGGAGCGCCAGTCTTTCACCAAGCCTTCGGTTAAGCGTCGCGGCCAGGTGTTGAAAGCAATCTATAAGCAACAGATTGCAACGGGCGTAATAGAATCATAATCTATTGCTTCTCAATAAATAACTATAGGCTACCTAACGGTGGCCTTTTTGTTTTACAGGTGCCGGAATAGTGCTAAATTCACTTTAATGAATACAGCCATCACAAGCTTTCTTGAGTATCTCAAGTTTGAGAAAAGGTATTCACCTCACACCCTAAGGTCGTACCAGGATGACCTTTACCAGTTTTATGGCTACCTCCAGGCAACCTTCGGTGGTATGCAGCTAAATGAGATCTCTTCGCCGGTTGTGAGAAGCTGGCTGGCTTCCCTTAAAGAAGAAGGCCTTACGTCAAGATCGATAATCCGCAAAATCTCAGCACTTAAGTCTTTCTTTAAATATAATATACGTACAGGCGTACTCGTAAAGAGCCCTGTGACCAATATTATTTCACCTAAACTTTCCAAACGGCTTCCGGTATATATTGAAGAAAAGGATATGGATACCCTGTTCAGGCATGTTGAATTTGCGGATGATTGGAATGGCTATACCGGCCGGTTATCCATGCAGATATTATATCAATTGGGACTGAGGTTATCGGAACTGGTAAATTGTAAAGAATCGCAGGTCGATTTTGCAAATGGTCAATTAAAAGTGTTGGGTAAAGGAAATAAAGAAAGAATTATTCCTGTAAGTGTTGAACTTATGAAGACAATAAAAGAATACATTATTGAAAAACGAAAGAAGTTCGAGAACCAAAATAACGGCATGTTGCTGATAAATGAGAAAGGGAATAAATTGTATCCGAAATATATTTACCGGGTAAGTACAAAATACCTTCAGCAGGTGACCACTATACAGAAAAAAAGTCCACATATATTAAGGCATAGTTTTGCTACTCACCTCAGTAATAATGGCGCGGAATTAAATGCGGTAAAAGAATTGTTGGGTCATGCCAGTCTTGCTGCTACACAGGTGTACACTCATAACACTATTGAAAAATTAAAGAATGTCCATAAAAAGGCCCATCCCAAAGGATAGCTTATTTATAATCCGTTTTTTTGAAAGACTTAGGGTCGATACTAAAAGGTTATACTATTTTTTTATCGTTTGTATTGCTATTCAATTGTTTTTTACTGTAATAAAATTAAGCGCTGCACCTTTCCTGCTTTATGGAATGTTTTCTGCGAAAGAAACACCTGGATTAATTATAGAGAAGGAAATATTGCTGGATTCAGTCTCTTTATCTTCTGTTCATATTAAGGACAGAGAGAGGTATTTATTGACGAGTACTATTGATCACTATGTTTCAATAAAAAGGAATGGAAATATCGATATTGTTGAGACGAGGGTTGAAAATATGGGCCCGGCTATTACGGGTAATTCATTTTACCCTTTTGTTAAGGACCGTGTATTTAATAAACCAGATGATATTTCCGCATTTGAAAAATGGTTTAAATTAAAAGCTTCAGAAATACTGGGAAGAAGCATTCGGACGGTAAAAGTAACTGAACATAGCTATAGGTTCAGCACTGATTTTATATTAAACCTGGTATCCAGTGAACAGCTTGCTTTCTTTTGATAATTATTTTGAGGTTCTGTATAATGATCGCGCTCGCATCCAGCGCGTGTTTTTCATACTGGCTCTAATTGGTTTAACGCTGAATTTCAGGAACAATATGACCATTTTACAGCTGGGGGAGAACCCACTCCTGTACCAGGATGTGGATCCTGTTTACTGGCTTTTTATGATCCTTGATGTTCCGAAAATAATTGGCGCCCAATTTCCGTTAGCATATGAAATAGTTCTTGTATCGTCGTGTGTGGTTTCGTTTATCTGGCCAAAACAGAACATTTCCTGTATTATATTTTTTATTGGATATTTTATTTATTTTATCCTGTTCAATATGATGGCTGGTCATCATTACCATATGGTGGGACTTACCTTTATGGGATTTCCCTTTGTTTTCAGATCAGATAAAAAATTTGCTTATACCTTTACCTTTTTAAGATTCGTATTTTGTTTTGTGATGTTCAGTGCTGCGGCCTGGAAAATATATCGTGGTAATTTGACGCATACTGATCAACTATTTTCTTTTATGTTGACCTATCATGCAGAAAACCTGTTAGCAGGAAATGCTTCTTTACAGGCTTCTATTGTTGCATGGCTTCTTCCCCATAAATCGCTCCTGCACTTTTTATGGGTATTTATGATAGCGTTGCAGGCATTTTATATTGTGGGATTATTTACGGCCAAATATGATAAATGGCTCCTGGTAAATTATATATTGTTCTTCGTGGGCGGTTGGATATTGCTGAATATTTATATTTATGACAACCTGTTGTTTCTGCTCACTCTAACTCCTGTCTTGTATTTGTTTAATTATTCAGGTAAGAAGGAAATTTTACAGTAAGATATTTTTCCAGTTGATTATATACAATGTCGCCCATTTGTTTTGCCCCGGCATTAGTGTAATGCATTGCATCATAAAAATACAGGCTGTTTTTAGACATTAGCTGTGCAGCATCGATCAGTAAAATATTATTTTTAACTGTAATTTTGCAGTTTCTTTAATTAACCATAAACCGCGTATTATGCTCTCTTCTAACC
>CAYLVR010000121.1:0-10927 GCA_964387165.1 uncultured Chitinophagaceae bacterium
CCTTTTGCGGCAGCAGCCAAGTGAGACCTATCGAGACTCTTAAAATCGCTATATTTTCCAAAGCATTTTAAGAACGAGTCATGGGCACGAACCCTCCAAAGGGGGTGTCCTAGACTCCTCAAGTCTCAAAGAAATGCCTCAAACAAAACAACGCGTGTGCGGTCAGGTTTTCCAATTCTTCATTGTAAAAACAAATAAAAACATCGTATAATTACTTCATGAAGTTTTATCAGAGAGCGGGAATCTTTTCTATCATACTGTTTTGTGCAGTTACTTTGCTCCCAGTTGCCGCTTCAGCTTCAGAACTTGTAGGTTATTGGAAATTCAACGAGTCTTCTGGCGATGCTGTTGATTCATCTGGCAATCTTCCTAACCTTACTAATAACAATGTCACGTATGGGGCGGGGCAGTATGGAAACGCTGCCTACTTCAATGGCTCGACAGCTTTTTTTGTCGGTACAGGGCCAGATCTTAATGGTCAGTCGTTCACTTTTTCGGCTTGGCTTTGGCGAGAAGCTGGCGGCGGTCAAGAAATTTACTTTTCACAAGGATCAGGAGATGGTAATCATAACAATCTTCATCTTCGCGTGTATGACGATGGTCTGATGCGTTTCGGCTTTTTGAATAATGACCTCGATGCGCCGAGCGGAACGTTTGTTATGGGTCAATGGAATCATGTCGTCTTGACTTACGATGCTGCCACCAATGCGCGCAAGATATACCTGAACGGCGGTGAAGCCAAGGCTTCTGATTCATCGATTTCTGATTTTATTGGCAACACCGCTCTCAATATTGGACGCTGGATTCGCAATGGCGGCGACCAGTACTGGACTGGTAGAATTGATGACTTGAAGATTTATAATCGCGCTCTGACCCTTGAGGAAGTAGATGATCTTGCTGAGGGGGGAGCAGGTCCGGGGCTTTTTGGTGTCGAGGCATTCGACCCTGCTGATAATGCCACAGGTGTTTCGCTCACCACGAATCTCACCGCCACATTCAGTTCCGATACTGTCGCCACTTCAACCGGTGTCGTCATCATCTATAAAGCCTCGGACGATTCACTCGTGGAATCTATTGCTGTGTCTAGTTCCCAAATCACAAAGTCAGGCGCGGAAATCACCATTAATCCGAGTGTGATACTTCAACACTCGACAGAATACTATGTGTGGATTCCGTCAACCGCATTCAAAGATGCCGATGATGTTTTTTATGAGGGGACGACCGCTTCAACTACGTGGAGCTTTACGACTATTGCAGACGGGGATGCTCCCGTTATATCCAATGTTGCTACGTCGAGTATCGCCAATACAGGAGCAACCATTACGTGGGATACTGATGAGGTGGCCTCGACAAAAGTGGTGTTCGGATTAACGAGCGAGTACAGTTCTACGACCCCAGAGACGGATACCGCTCCGCGCGTAACCTCACACACTAAACAGCTTACGCTTTTGGCGTCGTGCACCACCTACCACTACGCTGTTGTTTCGCGCGACGCCGCAGGGAATGCGGCAACCTCAACCGACGCAACCCTTACCACGGACGGTTGCGAGTATGAGGCGACGCCAACGCAGGCAACCTCCACCCTCATCCATGCGGGCAACACCGGCACCACGACCGTGACGGAGACTGGAAAGGACTTTGTCGTTATTGCGAACGCGCCGATTGGCACATCGATTGTCATTCAGGTGAAGGCGATCCCGAGCGAGCCGGTATTGAGTACGCTAGGTCGTCCGAGCGCGAAGCCGACGGAAGTAGGTGTGACCGTTTTTGACGTGAAAGCCATCGTCAACGACACGGAAATCTTCGACTCTTTTGACGCGGAAGTAACTATTGAATATGAATATACTGATGATGAGATATCGAATGTTGAGGAATCTACACTCTGGCTGTACCACTACACAGGCGGGCAGTGGATGGCTCTCAATGATTGTGCCGTAGACACTGCCACCAACTTCATCTCCTGCACGACACCCAGTTTCTCCATTTTCGGTCTATTTGGTAGTGAACCGGAAGAGGAACAAACTGGTAGTCGTCCGATCGGAGGCACTCGCTTCGGCTGTAAGGATTCAAATGCCTCAAATTATGAGTACTTCTCACATCATAAGCAGGAACTCTGTAAATATGAGCCAGTAGCGGCAAGCGTGTGTTCTCCACATATCAAAACATATATCCGCTACGGTGCAGAAAATACTGTGGACGATGTTCGCAAACTTGAGACTTTTCTTAACGAAAAGCAGGGAGAATCATTGGCAGTTGATGGTTTGTATAGTGCCGAAGATGTTGCAGCGGTAAAGCGATTCCAGGAGAAGTACGCGAGTGAGGTACTTGGCGTGTGGGGATTGAGTGAGCCTACTGGCTACGTGTATCGCACCACCCTCATGAAGATAAACTCTTTCTATTGCAGCGCGTCGATCACCTGCCCAGCGTTTACCGAATACAACAGCCTAACAGAGAACTCTGCATCCGCAGAAGTTGCAAAGACCAAGACACTTCTTTCAGAACTTGGTTTCTACACTGGCTCGGTCAACAACACCTTTGATGCCCAACTTAATACCTCGCTCAGATCTTTCCAGGAGACTTTTAGCGAGACGATGTTGAAGCCGTGGGGATTGGTATATGGCACTGGATATAAGTACAAAACTACCAACAAGTTTCTCAATATGTTGGTGGGATGCCAAACTCCAGCGGTTGAATTGGATGGTAAGGGAACATTTGACTACTAAAGCTATATTTTAAGCCGTACCAGTCATGTGCGACCGAGACGGTTCGAATCCTACTGCGGCAGCCAACTCGTGCGTCGCACGAAGAGCGTTAAAACAACGATATTTTAGCTCTGCATAGAGTGACCTGTCTAGGACGCAGAAACTGCACGAGAATCATTCTGAAAAACACCCCTGCTAAAGCAGCATCAAAATGTAAAAAGCAACTATCTGGTTGCTTTTTGTCGGCACTGATAATGAGGTGCAATTAGCCGCGAATCGTGTAAAATCGTCTTTATGTCGACCATTTTCATTGATCGTGATCCAACGCCCCAAGAGACGGCTTTGTTTCAGTTGGCAATGAGTTCTTTTTGTGATGGCTCAGGACAAGAAAGAGAAAAGGATGGTACAACGCGACCTGGTTGGCGTGATTTGGAACGTGTCGTCGCGGAAGTATTAAACGGTACTAATCCAGAGAATAAAGAAATTTTTGATGTCGTTTTTCCTTCAGCAGATGATTCAAGTGTTGATTATGGGGTATCAATCAAATCAAAGCAGTTATCGCTTGTAAACGCGATGGATAGGCTAAATGATACGGGTCGCGTACATATGGAGCTATCTAATTCTCCAGCTAAATTTTGGGCAGCGCTTCGTGCAAAAGGAATTGAAGAGAGTGATTTTAGAAATCAATTGAGAGCCGATGAGGTTGGTGAAATTGTTTTGAGTGTAGTTAAAGGATGGCATGAGGATGCAAAAGTAAAGTATGATCATGAACATCTTGGCAGAACATTGGACTTGGCGAAGAGTATCTTTCTAACCATTTCTTATGGTAAATTCGATGGTGTCTCTAGGAGGGCATATCAAATGCATTCTTTTGATCTTGATTTTCCACAAGGAATCTCGTGGGAGTATATAAGCGACAAATGTCTCAGAGGATATGATCCACTTTATCCCAATGAGACTTTGGTTGATTGGTATGGTTTGTCTGGAGGACAGCTTAAATATTACCCACGTGCTTCAAGCTCCAAATCAAAAACTGAGCAGTTCCAACTATTAGCACCCAAAAAAGTTTCAATATCTGAAAAAGCAAGCGTATATTGGCCTCGTGAATGGTCTGAAGCAGGCGGAGCGGTCAATCCTATTCTAGAAGAAATTGTCGAGACTAGAGCAGAGCAGGCATAAGTTCTTCTGTAAGTTCGCTTTCAATTTGGTCTTGTCCATTTATATTGATTAATCCCTCGCCACTTACTAGGTGATGAACGATTATTTTAAATAGCTTTGGAGGCACAGCATTGCCAATCTGAGTGAATTTCTCTTCAGTTGTACCTTCAAATTCAAAAGTGTCAGGGAATGTCTGAATTCTAGCTGCTTCTCTCCAAGAAAGTCTCCTAGGTTTATCCAGCTTGGGAAGTGAAGGGTCAATTAGAACATGCTCGTACTCATCAGTGAAATCCCACTTTTGTTTAAACCCATCTGCCAAATTTGACCAAATCATTTTCATTGTCGGTGAACCTGGGTGCAAGGTGATGTGTCTCCAATTTGCTACCACTGTAAATGCCGGACCATGCCATTTTGCCTTTCTATTACGTGACATGAAATACCATGAAAAAGTACCTTCATAATCTGGTCGTTCATAAAAATCACCCTCAGGCCATAGTGGCAGACCCTTAATTACTTCGCCGTGTGATTCAAAGGGGACAAGCCAGGGTTCATTCTTTGTAGCTATTCCATGAGTTTTTCTTGGGAAGACAAATTTTTTATAGAGATCTTTTCGTACCCCTACCAGTAAAATCCTTTTTCTTGATTGAGGAACTCCGTAATCCTGAGCATTAATAACTTCGTATGTTATCTCATAACCATTCTTACCTGCAGAACTAAAAAGTTTAAGTTGCTGTTCTAAAAATGATCCGTTCCCGAGACTCTTAAGCCCGGATACATTTTCTGCTATAAAAAATTTTGGTTCTACATGATTCAAGACTCTTCCAAATTCTTGATACAAAAAAGTTCGATGATCCTTCAAGGGATTCCTATTACCGCCCATTGAAAATGATTGGCAAGGATAACCCCCGAACACTAAATCAGCAGCAGGGAATTTATCAAAGATTTTTATATCACCCTCAGCCACTTCGGTGTCAGGGAAATTAAGTCGTAATGTCCTACAAAAAGTAGACACCAATTCGTTTGCATAGACTACATCTACACCAGCTTCCTTGGCCCCAAGTTCCATCCCTCCACATCCTGCAAATAAAGAAATTGCCTTCATATTGAAATGTAATTATATCTTTTTTAAGTCCATTAATAAAATTTGTTTATTATTGAGCAATATTTTGCTTTTAGTAAGTCTTAAAAGCTCCCGTTTTTCTAGGTCTGACCCCTCTCTTAAGAGATATTTTGTATAGTTTCGTATATCAATTTCCTTGACCTGAACATTGCCTTTCTTGCCTAGTAGTATCTGTTGGAATTTTTTAAACCTGCTAACTTCCTCTTTTATTCTCTCTTTTACTCCAATCTCGTCTAAATCAATCTTATCCATTAATTCTTCAAACTGCTTAATCAAATCTATTTCGTTTATATATCCACATTTGCAATTCGGGTTGCGCTTCTTGGTACAGCCGTAGTAAATGTGGCGGTGAACGTCACCGTTCTTTTGTTTCTTGAACTTTTCGTCGGCGGTTATGCTTGAACCGCATAATCCGCAGGACATCAATTTTGTAAAAGCAAACTCCTTGCCCTCGGTTCGTATAAACTGGCTTTTGATTTGCTGTTGTACTAAATCAAACAACTCTTTCGTGATAATCGGTTTGTGCTTGCCTTGATACCAGTTACCAGAGTTCTTGGGATATTCAAATACACCGTAATAAAAATGGTTCTCCAAGATACAGTAGATATTGCTGATGGTAAGATTTTTATTTCCAGTAGCTGTTTTGAAATTGAGATCAAACTTCAGCCAGTTGTATACCTTTCTTCCTGACCATTTCTCGTACGCTACTTTCTCAAATACCTTTCTGATGATCGGACCTCGGTCTGGATCTATAAGCGTCTCGCACTTTCGATCCATTCGTTTTTCTTTGAGATACCCTGTCGGAGCAGGGGCAGGCCATAGTCCCATTTCAACTCTTGTCTTCAATCCTCGCTTTACGTTGATACTCTTGTTGTCGTTTTCAAGTTTTGCTTGAGAACATAAAATCATTAGAAGAAACTTTTCACTTGGCGTGTTGGTGAAAGACTGACCATAAGTGCGTATCTGTACCAGTAGCTTCTGATCCATGAGATCTACGACTGATCCTAAGTCTCCAGCGTTTCGGCTTAAACGATCTGGGTGCCAGACAAGGATTCCGTTGAATCGTTCTCTCCGTACATCCTCTAAGATTTCTTTGAATACTGGCCGTTCCCCTGAATCTTTGGCTGAATGCGCTTCTCTTCGTATATCTACTATCTCAAGGTTTTCTCGCTCAGCAATAGCCAACATCTCCTTAACTTGCGAATCAATTGATAATGCTTGCTTCTCGTCCTGCTCGGTTGATTTACGAGCATATAGTACATACTTGACTTGAACTACTGGCGCTATTATTGGCTGACCAATGAGTGCTGACATTTGATTTGTTTCCATACGACCATTAATGACAGAACCACTGGGTTTGCTAAGTCTATGCGGAATAGGGAAAACGTCGCATACTCGCGTCCAAGGCTTAGCAAAAAAGCCTTTTAGCGATAGGGTTTAAATTAGAGGCAGAAATGCTATGATGTTCCCGAACAATTGAATAGAACGCCCGAGAGGGCGCAGGCCTAAACCAGCGATATTTCTCTGGCATGGCTTGAAACAGCGCGACGAACATAGAGAACCCGTTATCAGGGCGTTCGTCGCGTTGCCAGTGGAAACGCTGGTAGAGGTTACCGAAAGGTGCCTTCCTGGTAGCGGGCTTTGTGTATCTGCCTGGGTTCTCTCTAAATCGCGACGAACAATATGAACATACAAACAGGTCACCTCGGCCTATTCGATATTTACTCGTACGTTGCCGCTCATCCTAAATTTGTATCAGGAAAGAACGGCGACATGCTGGAATACACCAAGTTGGTGAACGGTCTGGCTCATAATATTCCTAGGCAAGCCGGGTGGTATCTATGGGGCAGATTCAACGATGTCGGCTTTTGGGAGACTGTCTATCTTGGAAAAGCAGGCAACAAGAAAACCTCCTCGCTCTATGCCAGATTGCGGGAGGAATTACTTGATGAGCGGGCGGCTTTTTGGGCCACTGTATACGGTTCAGAACCAACCGAACGGCAGTTTCAGAAGATATACCAGAACAAGTACGGCCCAGGCACGCGCTCATACCGCAAGCGCAACGTCCACTTCATTGTCTGGCTGGCGGCCGACATAATCACCGAAGAAGAAATCAAGGCCGAAGAACAGACCTTGATCACCCTGTACCGCCCAGCCGGTAACATCCAACGAGTCAGCTATCCGCCGCACTCGGCCAATACCGAGCGCATACTGAAAGCGGTCGATAACGAGATACGGAACATCAATCGTATTTAGCGATATGTTCTCCGAGACGTCGTCTAGTATCCACAATGTTTTCGTTGGTGAAATCGTTAGGTGTTAGGTCCAAGTCTTTAATTACCCGATCCGCCTCAGCCTTCATGTCATCCTCTTGCTTCTGCTTGTTAGCGGTAGACCTCTTGAATTTGGGATGACGATGAGTGAGCCAAAGGGTGACATAACCACGTTCTCCTTTGTTCACTCCGATTAGCACTTTGCTTTCTGCTACATCATTCGTCAATTCTTCCCCCTCCTTCATAGAGTCATCGGCCGACATTGCGAACTCAACATCTTCATTTCGCCAACGGTAATAAGTGTTGCGTGCTATGCCGCATTTATCACACGCCGCCTGTACAATCGGCACTTTCTTGAGTGTATCGAGCATACACTTTTGTCCGCGCTTCCGCTTCATTCACGAAGAATATTGGCCTTGAGGCCAGTTAACTTCTCAAAGCGGCGAACAATCAAATCACAGAACACTGGTTCCAGTTCGACCAAGAATGCCCGACGCTTCAACTGCTCGGCGGCGATGAGCGTACTCCCTGAACCACCGAAGCTGTCCAAGATGATATCGCCTGGCTTGGTACAGCGGCTAATAGCTTTTTGATGAAGTTCTGGCGGTTTGGATGTGGCGTGTTCATACTCTTTGCCGCTGAGCCGCTTCACCGCCCAGACATCAAGGTGGTCGAGTGTATCGCCAATCATATCGTTGCCGTTACCAATATCATCGTTCATCACCTCGTTGTACTTGGTGAATGCCTTAGCGATATATGGTTTATTGCGTACACCGTACACGCATGGCTCGTACGCCTTATTGAACGCTACTCCAGGTGTAGGGTTGTGGCCGTTCTTTATCCAGAGACAGACACGCTTGTTGTCGATACCAAGCTCTCGGTACAGAGTTTGGACGAGCCAGATGTAGGTAGCGTCGCACCAGTAGAAGACGTGTGTGTCGGGATTGGATACAGCCAATGCTGCTTCCATGCTTTTCCGCAGAAAGGTCGTATATTCTTTGTCGGTTCTTTGGTCGTTTACGTTGCCGCCGTACGACTTATCACCGCCAATGCCGCCGTTGTAGTCAACGGAGATGTTGTACACTGGGTCGGAATAGACCATCGATACTTTATCGTCACCACATAGGCGGCGCACTACCTCGGCATTGGTTGAATCGCCGCAAATCAGACGATGCTGGCCAAGCTCGATAATGTCACCGGGCTTAGTTATCGGTTCTTTGATGTCGGCTAACTCTTTATCTTCATCGAACTTATCTTCTTTGACATCAAGCAGTTCTGCCCACTCGGCGTTCAGCTTGTCAGCGTCGAAGCCGACGTCGAGTAGTAAGTCCATTTCGAAATCTTTTAACAAATCGAAATCCCAATCGCCGGTGACGGCGTTGGAGGTAAGGAGGTACTGTTTGTATTCCTCTTCGGTTAGTGGCCTATTCGGCACGCGCACGTCAACTTCTTCTTGCCCACGGCCAAGCAGTTGGAGTATCTTCAACCGCTGGTGACCAGCAACGATGCGATTATCGGCATCAATGGCTGGTATTTCGACCAGGTTGAAGCGTTCTAAGCTCTTCTTCAGGTCTGCGATCTGCTTCTCGCTCATTTGGCGAGGATTCTTCTCGTACGGCACGAGGTCATCGACTTTGCGTGACTCGGTGTGCCAGACGAGGCTGATGTTCTTATCAGACATGGCATTTTGGTTAGGTAATAAGAAAGACGCAAAAAAGCGCGCTTCGCACGTTCCTCAATATCAGCCTCTATTCCTAACCTCAATAATTTCCTCGGAGAACGGCCACGTGGCCGCTCGCGTCTTTATTCGGATTGTACGCCGGCCAGGAGAGGGCGCAACTGCAAAAAGGGCATAATGTGGACAGCTTTTACAATAGAAATCACATTTGGCAAGTCGTCAACTGATATAAGTCGCATAAGTGTATAGAATAGGCGGCATGAAGAAGAGAATCTTTATAGCGTTTGCGATAGAAGATGTGCGCTCGCGCGATTTTTTGGTTGGGCAGGCCAAGAACGACAATTCGCCGTTCGAGTTCGTAGATATGTCAGTGAAGCAACCTTGGGAGACCGATTGGGAGTCGAAATGCCGGGCCAGAATAAAAGGATGCGACGGCGTGATTGCGCTCATCAGCAACCATACGCCATTGGCCGCTGGTCAGCTCTTTGAGATTAGGGCCGCCGAAGAAGAACGGGTTCCGATGATGCTTATGTATTCAAGTAATGACCGGCCGTTACTGCCGCCGTCTCTCCGCGGTCGCCTGATAAAAGTGTGGAGCTGGGAGAATATAAAATCATTTGTCAATAAGATCTGATATGAGCACCCGGTATTACAACATCTTCATCAGTCATTCTTGGGCGTACGGGGACGCTTACGATAAACTCATTCGCCTGCTCAATGCCGACCCGAGATTTAATTTTCGTGACTACTCCGTTCCCAAAAACGACCCCATTCACCACGCGCCTAATTCGGACGCTTTGTCTCGGGCTATCCAAAACCAAATGCGTTTTTGCGACGTGGTTATCATTCTTGCCGGAGTCTACTCGACATACAGTAGCTGGATTAATAAAGAAATAAACCTTGCTAAAGGGTTTACTTTCCCGAAGCCAATACTTGCTATCGAACCTTGGGCTAGTGAGAAAACTTCTTTAGTTGTAAAAAACAACGCCGACAAAATAGTGAAATGGAATACCGCCTCCATAGTGGCTGGTATTCGAGAATTGTCTTGATTGATATGGAAAAGAAAGATATAGAAAAAATATTATTTATTTCCGCCTCGGATAATTACGGCGATAAATATATCGAGCACCTGCTAATCCAGTACAAGATTTACATCAATGCTGTCGAGAAAATTAGTGACCGCAGGCAGAAGACCAATGAGTTTTTCCTTGGCCTGAACACAGCACTTGTTGCCCTGCTCGGCTTCGTGGCTACGAAAGCGAGTGAGCAGGAGATCTTTCTTATTCTGGGCGGTTCTTCCGTAGCCGGTATTGCGATTTGTTATCTCTGGTACGCCATCGTAGCGTCTTATAAAGGCTTGAATAGCGCTAAGTTTGAAGTAATTCATGCGATTGAAAATAGACTGCCGTTGGCTCTATATAATGCCGAGTGGGAGATGCTTGGCCGCGGCGAAGACAGGAGTCTTTACTGGCCGTTCAGCCATATAGAGCTTAATGTTCCGAAAATATTTATCGCCATCTACATTGTTCTGGCGATGTCGGTCATTCCTTGGTCTACCGTATTTGGTGCGTTGGATTTTCCGGCCTTAAGCATACCGACTGGTGCAGATGGCTATGCTGGTATTGTCGGGCTGGTTCTGACTTTTTTGGGCAGTTTAGCTTTCGCTAAGGGCCTGTTTATTTCCAAGAAAGAAGCCATTAGGATTGGAGTTTCTCGTTATTCTAGTAGTAAGGATGAAGAGAATCTTAAGCTTCCTCAAGTACAAGACCGGCTGACCCAAAGAAAATGGGGCATTATTGGTGCTCTATTCATTACTGTTGGTTTCGTGCTCCAGGTGGCGGTTTATATAAGCGGAAGTGTGATATAGAAATGAACGCCACAAACACGCCAGCCTTTATATCAACAGAAATAGGTTCGTGGTTTATTCAAGCTTTTATTGAAGCAGTCCCTAAAGGATATCGTATGGTATGGGATGCTTTTATGCCATTCCTTGTCG
>CAYLVR010000122.1:0-10878 GCA_964387165.1 uncultured Chitinophagaceae bacterium
AATTGTTAATGGTGAACGTATAGTAATTAAGGGGAGTAACGGTTCAGGCAAAACATCATTAATTAAAATAATAACCGGAGTTTTTCCTCCCAGCTCCGGGAAAATTTATCATTCAATAATTAATCCTGTATATATCGACCAGGATTATTCAATAATTAATGATCATCTCAGTGTTTATGACCAGGCCCAGCAATTTAACGATGGCGCCCTGCATGAACATGAAATCAAAATCAGGCTCAATCGTTTTTTATTTACTAAAGAAGATTGGGATAAGCCATGTGCCGTATTGAGCGGAGGTGAAAAAATGCGTTTGATCCTGTGTTGTCTGACAATCAGTACTGTGTCGCCCGATATGATTATACTCGATGAACCTACGAATAATTTAGATATTCAAAATATTGGGATACTCACAGCTGCCATTAATCAATACGAAGGTACCCTGATTGTAATATCACACGATCAATATTTTCTCGAGGAAGTAAACCTTTATTCATCAATTACAATCTGAATACTAATGAGGCAATTTTTTTCTAAAATACCCGTAGGTCCATGTGCCTGCGATAGCGCTTAATAACACAATAATTACCACAAAAGTACCAGTGCCTATTTGCGCAAATATGGGTCCGGGACATGCTCCGGTCATTGCCCATCCTAATCCGAAAAGCAAACCACCGATGGCAGTTCCCTTATTCAGAGGTTTACCAATATAATTAATGGGCTCACCGTTTATAGTTTTGATTTTTAACTTTTTGATTATAATCATTGAAACCATTCCTACCAGCACAGCAGATCCGATTATGCCAAACATGTGGAAACTCTGAAAGCGGAACATCTCCTGTATACGGAACCACGAAATGATCTCTGCCTTAACCAGGATGATCCCAAATGCTATTCCTGTAAACAAATATTTAATCATAACTCAATCTTATAAATTCATAATAAAGGGAAGAATAATATTGGCCATTAAGATACCCCCTGCCATAAAACATACAGTGGCTACAAGTGATGATAACTGCAGGTTACTTAATCCCATAATTGAATGGCCGGAAGTGCAGCCGTCTGCGTACCGTGTTCCAAAACCAACAAGAAAGCCGCCAACCACCAATAATATAAATCCTCTTACCGTAAACAACGAGCTGAAGCTGAATACTTCGGGGGGCAATTGATGGTTATAGGTTGTGAGGCCATATGTTTTTAATTCTGTTACAAGCGCCGGAGCCACTTTTATTGGATCGGGGTCAGGTATTAAAGTACTGGCGATAATTGCACCGGCCAGAACGCCGCCAATAAAGACCAGGTTCCATTTTTCCTGTTTCCAATCGTACTTAAAAAACGAAATATTGGCAGGAAAACATGAAGCACAAATATGTTTCAGGTTAGAGGAAACACCAAACGATTTATTGCCCAACAAAAGCAAAGCAGGAACGATAAGCCCTATCAATGGGCCGGCAATATACCAGGGCCATGGCTGTTGAATTGAAATAAACATGTATGTTTAATTATGAAGTTGTCAATCTTTAAGTTGTTGAATTCGTTGTGATAAATCAATGCAAAATCCCTGGATCTGCGCAGCTGTTTTTTTGATTTCAGAAATATTCTGGCCATCGGCATTCTGGACAAGAATATCACAAAACAAACTGATCTTCCGTAAAGGTTCCCGTAAACTATGATAAGTCAGATGTTCGTACTTACGATTCTCTTCTTTTGCAAGCGACAGCTGGTTATTGGTATAGTCCATTGTATTTAAACTATCCAGGTGGAAAGAAAGCAATTGTGAGAATAGAGTAAACATACCGATTGTCTTTGGGTCATTTACCTGTGCAGGGCGAGGGTCAATTGCACATAGTGTTCCGAAAAATTCACCGCTTTTCAGAATGATTGGAACAGAGATATAACTTTGAAAACCGTATAATTTTGGAGTGTGGTGGTGCTTATATTTTTCATCGGTCACCACATGATTGATCATTACCCCTTTATTGTTCTGGCGGATCTCATTACAAATAGTTGTTTCTATTTTCAGTTCACCACCTGGTTTAAGACCAAAAGATATCTCATCCCTTACACTGCAGGCTACCCATCGATCTTCTGTTACCCTGGCAACCGCTGCAAAGCCCATCCCGGTGCTTCTGCAAATAACTTCAAGCATTGTAGAAACAATAGGTATTTGTTTTACAAGTTCAACGTCTTCAAGCAACTTGTCCCTGGTTCCCATCATGTAAAAATAAAAGAAGTTAACAGTCGTCAGTAAAGGTAATAGTTCTGTACCATAATAATTTACCAAAAGCTTGACAGCACTGGCGGAAGATAACCCACTCCGGGCAGCCCGTTTTTTTTATATTTGCGCCGGAGGAATACTACAATGAAGAAATATATTCTGGCTATTACTTTAATACTGGTAATTGTTTCAATAAAAACAAGTGCACAGGATGAAACGCCGAAAGAAGGGGGCTTTAAAAAAGAAAATCTTTTCACTGGCGGGGGGCTTTCACTGGGTTTCGGCAGTAATTCCTTCCAGGCAGGCGCCAGCCCTTTTTTGGGATACAGTATTGCCCCCTGGGTTGATGCGGCAATTACAGTGAATTACAATTATTCATCGTACAGTAATTTCCTGTCATACAATGATAAGCTAAGAAGATCCACTTATGGTGCAGGCGCATTTACAAGAATATACCCTGTTAATTTCTTATTTATTCATGCGCAGTTCGAACATAATTTTATTAACGAAAAACTGATCTTCAGCGACAATAGTCAGTCAGAAAAAAACAAAGTAGAAGCGAACAGCTTATTACTTGGCGCCGGGTTTGCATCAGGAAGGTACGCTAACAGCGGACAGCCATTCTTTTATTTCTCAATATTATTTGATGTGATGGATAATGAATACTCTCCCTATACTAATTCAGGGGGAGGCATTATTCCCATATTACGCGGCGGCGTACAGGTGCCGCTTTTTCAGGGTAGAAATAGATACCATTAAACTGCAATAAATGTTTATATTAGCCCGATGGCTATACCGGTTAACATCAGGTCATTCAAAGAATTTTTTAAGTCCAACTCCGCAGGAGGAATAATACTCATTATTTGTGTAATTATTTCCTTACTGATAGCAAATTCTTCGTTCGGCCCTGATTTCGAAAATTTACTGGCACGCACTATAGGTGTTAAGAACAAATATTTTGATCTGCAATATTCGGTATTAAACTGGATTAACGACGGGCTAATGGCCATCTTCTTTTTACTGATAGGCCTTGAAATAAAACGCGAGCTTGTAGAAGGAGAATTATCATCCGTGAAGAAAGCATCACTACCTGTACTAGCTGCATTTGGCGGAGCAGTCGTTCCGGCTATTGTCTTTTTCAGTATTAATAAAGGCACTGAAGTTGAAAGCGGCTGGGGAATACCGATGGCCACCGATATCGCGTTTGCGCTGGCTGTCATTTCATTGCTGGGCTCAAAGGTCCCTTCATCATTAAAAATATTCCTGGCTGCGCTTGCCATCGTTGATGACCTGATCGCTATCCTGGTAATAGCTATATTTTATTCTGATGGATTACATTTCCATTATCTTTTTTATGCGCTGGCTGTTTTTGGTTTTCTATGTGTTCTTAACAGGCTCCATGTAAAATCATTGTGGGCCTATATTCTGCCCGGCGTCCTGATCTGGTACTTTATTCACCATTCCGGCATTCATGCCACTATTGCCGGCGTTTTGACCGCTATGGCTATTCCTACAACTATCGGGAGAGAGGAATCGCCACTTGAAAAACTGGAGCATGTGTTGCATAAGCCGGTCAATTTCATAATTATGCCACTGTTTGCACTGGCTAATACGAATATCAGTTTTGAAAATACATCTGCAGAAATGATTGGCAGCGGTTTAAGCATTGGCATCATTGCGGGATTGTTGGCAGGCAAGCCTATTGGAATCATGTTATTTTCATGGCTGGCAGTTAAATTAAAAGCAGGTGTTTTACCTGCCCGGGCCAGGTGGTCGCATATTTTTGGATTAGGAATACTGGGAGGCATCGGTTTTACCATGTCCATATTTATTTCCATCTTATCATTCGATAACAGTGAATTGCAGACCGCTGCTAAATTCTCTGTACTGATTACTTCTGCATTTGCAGGATTAGCAGGATACTTAGTATTGAGTTCGTTGGGAAATAAACCTACAACTTCCAATCAATAATATTGTTTCGCCATTCTTCACGGAAAGGTGTGGCCACCTTAATATAATTATCAGTATATCCTTCCATCATACCATTCTCTTTGGCAGACTCAAAAAGCACTTTTCTTATTTGCCCGGCGTGTGCACCTGAAAAATACTGGCTTTTCATATAAGAAAGATTGCGGAGCTTTTTATTCCTTTCGTTACGAATATTAATGGGTACAACAGGTCCTAAGCTTAAGGCATGTGTATTATCTCTTTCAGAATAAGTAAATACGTGCAGGTAAGAAACATCGAGTGAATGAAGGAATTGAAAAGTATCTTCAAAATCTTCATCTGTTTCGCCGGGGAACCCAACAATCACATCAACACCAATACTGCAATGCGGCATAAATGCTTTAATTAATGAAACCCTTTCGGTATATAATTCACGTTTGTATCTTCTTCTCATCATGCCCAGTATTTTATTACTGCCGCTTTGAAGAGGAACATGGAAATGAGGCATGAATTTATTACTGTTGGCAACAAACTCAATAATATCGTTTGTAAGCAGGTTAGGTTCTATAGAAGAAATTCGATAACGTTCAATTTCTTTTATTTTATCAAGCTCCTGTATTAATTCAAAGAAACTTTCTTCGTTTTTTTTATTGCCTTCAGGCCCTTTTCCAAAATCACCAAGATTAATTCCTGTCAGCACAACTTCTTTAGCGCCTCCTTCTGCCAGTTGTTTCACATTAGTGATCACATTTGAAATAGTATTGCTCCTGCTTTTTCCCCTGGCCATGGGAATGGTACAGAACGAACAATTATAATCGCAGCCATCCTGCACTTTCAGGAACGACCGCGTTCTGCCGCTGGTAGAAAATGAAGGAATGAATCCATTAACCGCGTCAATATCGCATGAACATATTTTAGCAGGATCCCCTTTTGATAATTCCTGGATATGCTGGATAATATTAAATTTTTCAGCAGCACCCAATACCAGGTCAACACCTGGAATGGAAGCAATTTCTTTTGGTTTCAGCTGGGCATAGCAGCCGGTAATTACAACAAGGCTGGATGGCGACTGGCGCTGTATCCTTCTCACCAGGTGCCTGCATTCCTTATCCGCATTATCGGTAACAGAGCATGTATTGATCACATATATGTCAGCAACATCTTCAAATTTCTTCTTTTCAAACCCCTCTTTCTCCATCAAAGCAGAGAGGGTAGAGGTCTCTGAAAAATTAAGCTTGCAGCCAAGAGTATGGAATGCGACTGATTTTTTTTCTACCATGGAGTGCGAAATTACACTTAATCCTTATTTTTAAGAATGATCCGAGGCCGATTTTCGGACGGGGGCTATCCGTCCATTAAAAAAACTAATATTTTTTAGATGAAACTACTCCTGGCCCCCTTCAGAATTGTGTATTGTCTGTACGCCTTCACCCTCTTCATCATCCTGATGTTGTGTGTTTCTCCCATTGTACTGGCCGGATCTTTTTTTGGTAAGATAAAGGGTGGAAATTTTATATATAAGGTTTGTAGCCTTTGGGCCGACACCTGGTACCTGTTAATCGGTATTTATCATAAAAATATCTATGAAACTCCCCATAATAAAGGATCTCAGTACATTTTTGTGGCCAATCATATTTCTTACCTGGATGCACCCGTTATCGTAAAATCAATCAGGCAGCCCGTAAGAGTGCTGGGAAAGGTTGAATTCACCAATGTCCCCGTATTTGGTTATATATATAAAAAAGCTATTGTTACGGTCGACAGGAGCAGCGCCATCAATCGGGGGGCCAGCGTCAGGGTCCTGAAATCGGTACTCAAAAAAAATATTTCAATATTTATTTTCCCTGAGGGTACTTTTAACGAAATGGGTTACCCGCTTAAAACCTTTTTCGATGGAGCCTTTCGTATGGCCATCGAAACACAAACGCCTATTAAACCTTTGCTTTTTTTGAATGCCTACGACAGGATGCACTATAGAAGTATTTTCTCACTAACTCCTGGCAGGTCGGTCACTGTTTTTCTTGAAGAAATTCCGGTTACCGGTCTCACCCATAAAGACGTTGCCGCACTTAAGCAAAAAGTGTACGACGTGATGGAGGCCAAACTGATCGAATACAAAGCTGGCTGGATCAAATATACCAGGTCATAATTCACTAAATTGCGCGGCATGTTTGCAGAAGTGATCATACCACTCGCCTTACCGAAAAATTACACATGGTCGGTACCGGAAAATTTACGCGGCCAGGTATGCCCCGGCGTCAGGGTGGAAGTGGTGCTTGGTAAGAACAAAAAATATGCGGGACTGATCAAAACTCTTCATACCAATAAACCACCATATGAAACAAAAGATATCCTGAATATTCTTGATACCGAACCTGTAGTGTATGAAGCCCAGTTACGATTATGGGAATGGATAGCATCGTATTATATGTGCAGTGAAGGAGAAGTAATGGCCGCAGCACTACCTGCGCATTTTAAATTAAGCAGCGAAACGGTATTGATATTCAACGAGGAGTATGGCGATGATTTTTCTGAACTTGATCATGATGAATATATTATTGCCGAAGGATTACTGTTAAAAAAGGAGATCAGTATAACTGAAGCACAGCAGTTATTGGATAACCCACATGCATATCCTGTTATTAAAAGATTAATTGAAAAAAAATTATGTTTTGTGTGGGAGGCGCTGAAAGACGGCTACACCCCTAAAAAAGAAACATACATAAAATTAAATCCTGTTTACGATAACGAAGATAAATTATCTGATCTGTTAAACAACTGGACGCGCGCGCCTAAACAGATGGAGCTGTTGCTCGCTTATTTGCATTTAACTAAAACAGAAGGAGAGGTAACCAGGTCTGAATTATTAAAAAAGAGTAAAGCCTCCGATGCACAATTAAAAGGACTGATTGAAAAAGAGGTGCTCACTGCAGAGAAAAAATATGTTGACCGGATCAAATATCTCCCACGAAACATCAATATAGATTTTGAATTAAGTGCCGCACAGCAGAAATCGTTTTCCGATATTAAGGACCTATTTAATGATCATGCTGTATGTTTATTACACGGAATTACATCAAGTGGTAAAACGGAAGTGTATATTAAACTTATAGAAGAATATATAAAAGCCGGGAAACAGGTGCTGTACTTATTACCCGAGATTGCATTGACATCGCAGATCATAAGAAGACTTGAAAAATACTTTGGTGGCTATATAGGAATTTATCACAGCAAATTTAATCAGAATGAACGCATCGAGATATGGAACAAAATAAAGAAAGGAGAAATTAAAATAGTGCTTGGCGCACGGTCGGCTTTGTTTTTACCTTTCCAGGAACTGGGGATGATAATAGTTGATGAAGAACATGACACTTCCTATAAACAGCAGGATCCTGCTCCCAGGTATAACGCCCGTGATGCTGCTATTTATTATAGCTCCCTGTTAAAAGCTAAAGTACTATTGGGTAGCGCAACACCTTCTGTGGATACTTATTTCAATGCTATCAATAACAAATACGGACTTGCTGAATTAAATGAAAGATATGGAGGATATAACCTTCCGGCAATTAATATTGTCGACACAAAAATCAATGTATCCCATACAAAAGAAAAAATAATTATAACAGAGCCGCTAAAAAAAGCTATCGACGACTCATTACAGGAAAACAAACAGGTGATACTGTTTCAGAACAGGCGTGGCTATTCTCCTTACCAGATATGCCAGGTATGTGGATGGATACCGCATTGCCGTAATTGTGATGTGACACTTACCTTCCATAAAAGAACCAATAAACTGCACTGTCATTATTGCGGACAGTTATATCCTCTTGTGCATACCTGCCAGGCTTGTGGCAGCGATAAATTTATACAGCGCAATTTTGGTACAGAAAAGATAGAAGAACAACTGGAAGAATTATTTCCTTCGGCACGTGTGGCCAGAATGGATGTAGACAGTATTCGCGGAAAACACGCACATGATACCCTCATTCAGTTATTTGAACAGGGCAGGATTGATATACTTGCAGGCACACAAATGGTAGTGAAGGGGCTGGATTTTGGCAATGTGCAATTAGTGGGAATACTGGATGCTGACAGCCTGCTGAATTTTGCCGATTTTCGCGTTAATGAACGGGCATTCCAGCTAATGGAGCAGGTAAGTGGGAGAGCCGGAAGGAAAAACGAAGAAGGCAAAGTGATGGTTCAGGTAAACAATACCAAACATCCACTTTTGCATTATATTCAAGAACATGACTATAAAGGCTTTTTTGCAAAAGAAATAGAAGCCAGGAAAGGCTTCTTTTATCCCCCATTTTCCAGACTGATATTGCTGACCTTCAAACATAAATCGAAAGAAGTAACAGATGCGGCAGCAGCTTATTTTGCAGAGTTGATGCGAAAATTATACGGACAGTATTTGGTGGGGCCAGCCGAACCTATCGTAAACAGGATCAGAAACCAATACCTGGTTGAACTGTTGGTTAAATTGCCGAAAGATTCTGAACTGGTGAAAACCTGTAAAAAACATATCCTTAACAATATTGCCTTGCTGCATGCAGATAAAAAATTCAGGAGCGTTGTGGTTATTCCTGATGTTGACAGATAAATTATTAATAAGATGAACATCCGGGAAAATATTTCTTTAAAACCATATAATACATTTGGAATAAATGCATCGGCACAATATTTTACCGCATTTAACGATGCAGATCAATTGGATGAGTTGATTGGATTCAGTGATAAAAGACTGGTATTAGGCGGAGGTAGTAATATTTTATTTACAGGCAATTTTGACGGCCTTGTATTAAAGAATGAAATAACAGGAATTGAAATAATTAAAGAAGACGAAGATCACGTGTATGTAAAAGCCGGGGCAGGGGAGAACTGGCACAAATTCGTATTATTCTGTATCGAAAGAAACCTGGCCGGCGTTGAGAATTTATCATTAATTCCCGGCAATGTTGGCGCATCACCTATGCAAAACATTGGCGCTTATGGGGTAGAAATCAAGGATGTATTCCATTCGCTTGAAGCCTACCATATTCCCGGTAAAAAAATAAGTGAATTTTCTACTATTGATTGTGGATTTGGATATAGAGAGAGTGTATTTAAGAACAAATACAAAGGTGAATTTATTATTCTTAATGTGACTTACCGGCTGAATAAAGCACCTCAGTTTAATACCAGCTATGGCGCCATCGAAGAAGAGCTGAATAAAATGAATGCAGCACCCAGTATTAAAAACATCTCACAGGCGGTGATTAATATTCGGACATCTAAACTACCTGATCCAAAAGAGATTGGTAATGCTGGCAGCTTCTTCAAAAATCCTACGGTTGAAGCTTCTGCATATGAAGAATTAAAAAAATCCTTTCCATCTGCTCCTGGCTATCTGCAAACTGATGGAAGTGTTAAACTGGCAGCCGGATGGCTTATCGAACAATGTGGCTGGAAAGGTTATCGTAAAGGAGATGCCGGTTGTCATTCCCGCCAGGCATTGGTATTGGTCAATTATGGTAATGCCGGCGGAAATGAAATTTATGCACTAAGCGAAGAAATTCAATCAAGTGTATTGAATAAATTCAACATCTTGCTTGAACGCGAAGTGAATATTATTTAATTAAAATCTTCTTTATCAAAATCTTCGTCGTTATAACCCGATGATGGCCCCAGGTTAAGCATCGATCCCATTAAATCCTTGAACTCAATTTTATTGTCAACAATTTTTTTGCTGATCATGGAGTAAGAGGAGAGACCGTGTAACACAAATTCCATCATTAATGCAGTTTCCCGTTCATTAGCCTGTTTAAAGTATTTTTTAACCAGCGCATGTAACCCATCCACACGGTATAGCTCCCGCATTCTTTCTTCATCGGTTATATCCAGTAACAGGTTGATGGAATTGCCTTTATCGAACCAGGACTGTACCGACTTATAAGGATTTTCAACTACCTGTTGCTGCGTATTCCTTTTCTTTTTCGCTGCATCCGGATTAGGAAAATAATTCACAAACTGTGAGCGGATAGCCTTCTCTACTAAATTCATCGCTACCTGGAACGGCCCTTCCTGTTCACCTTCATATACCAACTCTATTTTACCGGTAATAGAAGGAATAATTCCCACAAGATCGTTGATCCAAACCTGTGTTTCTTTTTCTTTATTAATTATTGATCTGCGCTCAGCAGCGCTGTATGCATTCTCTAAAGCTGAAATACTCAACCGGGCAGATACACCACTTTTATTATCTACATATTCGCTTGCCCTGGCCTCAAAAGAAATCTGTTCAATTAATCTTTTAATTAAATCGCTCACTTTAATTTTTGAGCGTTGGTTTTCGTGAACATATGCCTCCTGGTCGGTAATGGCCAATGCATTTTCGATAGACTTCGGATAATGCGTTAATATCTGGCTCTGGATCCTATCCTTTAATGGAGTTACAATAGATCCGCGATTAGTATAATCCTCGGGGTTGGCTGTAAATATAAATAAAATATCCAGCGGTATTCTTAGTTTAAATCCACGTATCTGTACATCGCCTTCTTCTAAAATATTAAACAACGCAACCTGTATTCTTGCCTGCAGGTCGGGAATTTCGTTAATCACGAATATACAACGATTACTACGGGGAATGATACCATAATGGATCACCATTTCATCGCCGAAACTAAGTTTTAAATTAGCGGCTTTGATAGGATCAATATCTCCGATCAAATCTGCAA
>CAYLVR010000123.1:0-10774 GCA_964387165.1 uncultured Chitinophagaceae bacterium
ACTAACCTGTCGCGCTTATCATACACCATTTCCACCTTGTTTGCACCCGGAACTTTTTTAATGATCATTCTTTTGCGACCATCATATTCATAATAAAAACACTGCTCTTTGGCAATAGCAGAAGTATATAGCTGGGTATTATCAAACACCCAGCCTGCTGCCGATAATTGTTCTACCCCCCGCGGCTGAATAACCCAGCGAAGATCATTGTAATGATCATAGATATAATAGGTACATAACCAGCCGGTATGAGCTGTTATCGTTGGCGCCGAAGTAGCTATTTCTACTTTTTTTAAAATAACCAATCCTTCTTTGTTTTTATATTCTACCACTCTTTTTTCATGTTCATCGGTGGTAATTAAACGATACAGCTCCCCTGCACTGTACCACGCCGCGGAAGTGGGTGTACCGGCGCTGGCAGTGGTCATGTCCCATAAACGCACCTCACTGGCAGCATTCATCTGTATATGCTGAGAAACACCCCTGGATGCTCCTACCCAGCTATCACCCGCCGCCATTGTTTTCATCGGCCGGTTAAGCGGGGATTTTTCATAATTAATACTATCATAATACCATGTTTGTGACTGGCCCGTTAAATAGGACTGGTAAAATGTTTGTTGCTGGGAGAAGGGATCCGTTTTAAATGCACCGTCATTGGCCGTACTTGCAAAAGGCATATATTTTTCACTCTCTCTGCCCAATGGGTCATAAACATTTGCCGTTACCATATCCTTCAATAAAGGGCTCATTTGTTTTACTACCGTTTGCAAGGGTCTTCCTAAGCCATCAATATATTGTGTGCTTACCATCACTTCTGCCGGATTGGTTACAGTGAGCACAGTAGCCAGATCAGTAATTGGTTTTTTAACGTCCCAGGTGCGTATAGAATTAACATAATTACCATTTGCATAGGCGGGTGGCAAATACTGACTATATATATCAGCAATATTAAAGAAACACAAAGAAGTCAGAAAAAGAATAGGTTTATTTTTTACGCGGCTCATACAATTTGGTTTCGGAGTTGTAGATAAGGTGTTGCGATTCATCAAAACGGATTTCCAGGAAATCCAATAATGCCCGGTTAGGTGTGCCGGCATGTCCCACTGCATATAATGTTCCTTCGGCACTGATAACAAAGTATTGTTCCGCCTCCCCGTCTGTATTAAAATGCAGATTGTTTTCCACTTTTGTTAACCATTGGAACAGTGTCTGCTGCTCTTCTTTAGTTTGTTTGGATAATTTACCCGGGCGGGCTATGATAAGAGATGATTTTGTTGCTTTTGTGAAGTCTTTGATTGTATTTTCCTGAACCGTTTTTCCCTGTTCCAATGAAGGAATAACGATAACCTGTATATCCCTGATTTCAGTACTCAATGAATCGAGAAAAGCAATCTTTTCTGATGAAGGTGACTGGCCATCAAGGGATACGACAACAATTCGTTTACCTTTAAAATCGGACATTGAAATGTTTTCACCATTAATCGACTCAACAGAAAGATCGTAGATTGATGGAGGATCCTGGAAAAATAAAAAGGATAGTAACAATAATATATTCATACGATTAATTTTTATTAGTTCATACTAATGGTCCAGTTTGGACCACCTACCAGTATATCATAAGCAGTATCAGCAATACCCGAGAAGGCCATCGAGCCATTAACAAGTACTGTACGCGAAACGCCACCGGTATTAATGTAAACATCATATATTCCTCCAGGAAGTGTTCCCAGCGTATGACCGGTCACTGTGTAATTGGGAAAATAAAATGTAAAGGTTCCCGCAGTACCGGTAAACGTTACATATCCGCCCGGCGCTCCCCCTACTGCGGTAAACTTAATTGTGCCCATATTTATGGGGCACGACGTAGTATTATAATCATGAGGAACTTCGCGATAATAATTATAAGTATAACTGCATTTAAATGTATCTATCTCCTTCCTTAAACGATAACCGGTATTATTATTTATCTCATTTTTCTGACAGGTTAGTGGTGCCCCTGTATCAATCCAACTACCTGGAATTGTCATATTGCAATCAGCACTTATTCCGTCGTCTACCCACATGGTATCGTTGTAAGTTGCACTGTTTGGATTGTTATTCCGTTTAAGTTTTTGTTTAATATTTAATAAATAGTCTGGGTCAAAAGCACAGGGTTTGCATCGTGTATCATTCGTAAATTTCCATACAGCGCTCGTATCTATGGAGCAATTCTGCGTTTGTCCATAATAGGTATAGCAAATTCTCTTTAAAATATTTCCATTATCATCTTTAACGGTTACCAGTCTTCCCAGCCCATCATAGATATAGTTTTCCGTTTTACCATTTATATCACTTATACTGGTAACACCCTTATCAACGTCGTATGTGTAAGTTGTTATTTGCGCATCTGTTCTGTAAACTCTCACTTCATCAATCGCATCCCCTTCCGTAATTGTCATATTATTACTATAATATTTCTTTATATATTCCCAGGTTCCATTATCCAGGTAGTGATAGTCTATGAGGTATGTTCCACCTGCAGGTACAACATAAGGAACTGTATAATCGCCTTTAATGCAATTGCTGCCGGCGAAGGGTTTGATGCCAGAAGGCAATGACTCCTCGAATCCCTCGTAAAAAAACTGTGCTTGTGTATTGGTAGTAGTTTGATAAGAAGAAACACCCCCATTATAGGTGATTTTTATTGTTGCCGGGAGTATCGAAGTGGAAGCATCATCCTTTATGAAGCAGGAATAAAAACCAGCCGGAAAATTAGTTAGAGTACGACTAGTACCAGCCGTGAGATAGAATTCTTCAATATATGGATAAATTCCTACTATAAGGAGGTACACCCTGGGGGCAGTTCCTGATGGACTTACATCCCAATCAAAGCTGACCTCAATATCTCCTGAAGTATAATGTGTAAATGCTATTGATTTTGAGTTATAATTTTGCGGCCTTGCTATTGAAAGCTGTTTAGGCGCGTAATTAAATCCATATTCCAGATTATTATAAGCGTTAATAACTTTAGCTACAGGGAAGTGAAAATTATTTCTCCATAATAATGCTGTATTTATATCCTGGTCTTTAGCAAACGTAGTTACATTACCTCGGTGGTCATATTTTGTGAAATTTGTTATCAGTTCCGTATTCGTTGGTAAAGCTTCCGTTTCGTTGCCTCCGGAAAATCCTACCCTGTATAAATGTGAGGCGCTTTTAATGACTTTTGTTGCCGGTTGTGAAAAACTATATTGCCTGTAGGGTTTTATCAGATTTCCAAAATTTTTAAATACAGTAACATTCATTGCGGTAATTTCCTCAGATGCACCATTTTTTCTTGTTGATATCGATTGCAGTACATTTCCAATCATGTTTTTTTGTTGCATGTAGGCCACCGGCTGAGTAATCGGAACATTGGCAAGAGGACTATAATTAAGTACATCCGCCGGATAATAATAATAATTACAAAGTGGTTGCCCTTTACTGGTGATTGTTGAATCTTTTATTATTAACCTTGTAGTTTCATTATAAAAGAAATATTTTTTAGTAATTAACGATTGGCCCCCTCCCTGAGAATATTCAGTAATAATTTCACTTTTGGGGAGATATGAATAAGTATATATTTTGTACAAAGTGCCTTTATACGCGTTCACCCCCATTCCCTTACAAACCGGAGTAATCATTGCGTCGATTGCCCTTACATATTCATTATTTTTATTTAGCGCTATATAATCTATAACTTTGGATTTTAATAAAACATCCGTATTGGAATATTCCTCCTGCTTCTGTAGCGTACCACGCTCAACACTTTTTGATGAAACCTGCTCATAAGGAGTACGATCCTGAAGAACTATCGCACTGTCATCCAGATGTCCATTATCATAGTTATTATAGTAATACTTTGTATAACTTCCATCACTTTTTTTCTCGACAACTTCACTATAAGTAACATGTGCGCCAGCACTATTTTCAGAAGCCGGTATCACGCCCTGTGATGAATATACTATCAACCGGTATTTATTGCTTGGGTATCCTAGAACAGGTAGTGTATATTGATTATAAGAATATTTTATTCGATGACTTAGCACACCGCTCGATGGGTCAGATCCTGGGTTAGATGAGTTGGTATAATTCCTGATATAGAAATATTCTTTCGTTGTTTTAGTATTTGGGGTCGTCTTGTCATAAGATTCAATTTTTTTTATTCTAAGTCCACCAGTGCTGGTATTTGATGAAAAGTAATTGTCAATTCCTCTTGCCCCGAATTCAAGTAGTCTTTTACTATAAGTGTGAGATTCAAAATAAAATTTAGTTACCCCACCAGTCGGATAGATTATGCTGTCTATTGCTCCATACTGTGCAAAGGTTGCGTTATTGCTGTCTCTTTGATTGTAGTAAGTCAAATCATCATCACTATTTCCCAGCGTTCCATTGTAAAATCCGAAATGGTCATTCTTATTTTCCAGGTATAATGGCTCCGAAGACCCGTAGGGTTTATATGCAAATTTGTAACATGGCTTTTGCAGACCATTTTGCCCTATTTCCCGTAATGAATCCAGCGCAAGACGTTTTGCAGTGTTAGCAGTATAATAAAATTTAAATGTCTTTAATATTTCACCTGATACATTTAAAACCTCCAGGGTATCCAGTTGTTTAAATTTTATAGTATCCAGACTGGGATAAAATTCCCAAACAAAATTTGGATCCTCTATCTTTCCCTGGATATATTGGGCAATTGCAGGAATTGGATGTATCTGCCCTGCCTGATCTTCACGGTAATGATAAGGATTGCGATAATCGTTTGGCGTTATTGAATATTTTAATTCTACGCTATTTGATCGCTTAAATCTTAGAATTTGAGTTGAACCTTCTATAGAAGATAAGTAAACCGGTGAAATCAGCTTGCCCGAAAAGCTCTGATTATAAGGAAGAAATTCATTATTACCCGCGCAATCGCGACTCAGCCATCCTGCTCCTTCATTCACCTGATATGTATTATCATTAAATGTACGTGCGTTATACATTTGATTTATCAGATGATCTCTTTCATATTTGAGTCGAACTTCATATCCATCTGCATGGATAATTTTAGTAAGATACCATGCCTGAGCTGACCAATCGACTGCTCCTATAAAAAATGAGGAGCAAAATTCAATGGCATTGGGGTCAATTCCAAATACATATTTATTACCAAATTCATCAGTAATAGTAAATCCGGAATAATGAAGCACCCCCAACATCGGAGGAATATCATTGATAACAGTTGGAATCATGGAACCATCGAAAGATACTTTAACCGGACGATCACAACTTACCTTCCAATTTCCTAAATGATCTAAATAAAACTTCCCCGAATACCCCGGAAAATTAAAAGAAAACTCGTCTGGTTCTGCGTCAGCCACAGAGTTATAGTAATTAGTAGCAGTTGTATCTAGAAAGCCTACAGTTTCCCAATTCGGACCATTATTAACATCATGAGTATAGTAATAACCTCGGTTCCATTCCCTTCCATCGGAAGTATGTCGATAATCATCTCGCCTGGTTCGAATCGTCCGGGTTATTGCTCCCACAGATAAATTCCAATTCATTCCAACCCACCCCGGGTGCACATCTGGCCGAAAGCCTGAAGCATGATAGCTCAATGTAATAGGAATGCTAATCTGGTTTTCTTTAAAAGTGTGCAACGGAACCTGGATTGACGGAACACCGGAATAATATGAAACCGGAACTTCTCCATACAATCCGTACGACATGGCATTAGGACTCTGAATATTCAAAGCCTCCTTTGGTATCTGCGCATGGAGATTCGTTACATTGATCATTAAAATGATCATAACAATTAGGATTCGGGAAATGAATAACATGGTTTAGGTTTACGCTTATATTTAAAAATTATATCCTGTTCTAAAAATTATTGGTGATGAAGCCGGACCATTCCGGTTCCATAAGAAATCATATAGTATCCTTAATTCACCGTTATATTTTTTAATCTTATATTTCTTGCTGAATCCCGCAAGCACCGATTTATAGTTGGGTGAATGATTTTTTAATTCCTCGAAATTGTTAAACTGAGAGTGGAAATTCATTTCACCTCCACTGCTGAACCAGAAATTCCCCTTTAACTTTATATCCTGATAAATGCGGAGCCCTACACCCTGATGCGAGATCTTAATATGCCTGATATCATCCCCCCATCCCATTTTATAACTCACACCAATGCCGGCAGTAATCTTTGAATTAAATTTATAACCAGCTGATACCGCGATGTCTGTTAGTATGGGAAGGAAATAGCTGTTTTTGGTACTTTGAATATTTATTCCCATTTCAATCCTGTCTAAAAATGACTTTGTCTTTTCTGTATTAGGTTTAAAACCCGGCATATCCGGATCGCCGTTGGATTGCATACTGTTTAATTTGTTCTTTAAACCCTGTAATGATGACTGTGCGCCCGAGAGGCTGCTGCTTACCATTTGCTGGGTATTACTTCCCCCTGGCAACCGGGAGCCAATCTGTTCCATCAGCATGGCCCTGGTTTGCATAGCATTGACTGAAGCAGCATCAAAATCATCATTGCCAGGCAATCGGAATATTTGTCCTAGCTCTGAGTATTTTGCGAAAAACCGGGTAAAGGCCGGTACTTTAACAACAGATGCCAGCAGTGCTGATTCCAGCTTTGCAGGGCTTTCGAAAACCCTTTTATATTCATCCATCTGCGCCCGATAATAATAAACGGTCTTTTTGAATTCGGTAAAGGATTTGCCTAATGGGAAAGACTGCAGCCTGGTCATTAAATATTTCTTTCTTTCCTGTAGTTGTTTCTGAATAAGATCCACCTGGTTCAACCCATTTTGTGCACCATTATAATCTTTTAATATCCCCTGCACTTTTGATTGCATTTCACCTGATCCATCAAACACTTTCATATTGTTTAAAAACCCAAGTGAGGTCTTCATCGAATCAATACGTCGGCTATACGCTTTTTGTAATTTACCAGCTGGACTATTCAACACCTCTCTCATATCTCCATACCTGCCTTTCACATCTCCAAACACCTCTTCTGCCTTTGTCGAATCCGTTCTCGCCAGCCTGCGTTTCATCTTCATCTCCTGCCGCTCCAGCTTATTAATATATTTGGTCGTCGACTTTATTACATTCTGCTGAAATTTATCCGACTTGCGATGTATCGCACCGAATAATTTATCAGGTAAATTAAATACCTTATCATATAATGACAGGGAATCCTGCCCACATACCGACATAGAGGTGACCATCAGCATCACAACAATTATAGTTGTACGCATAATATATTGACATGAAGATTGACTCCGCTACAAATTCGTAGCAGATATAAATAACTACTCACCGGCCTGTAGCGCCAGTGGAGTTTGTCCTGCAATATGTATTGAGGAAATTATGTGTTGTGGTGAATGTCCATGGAAAGGTCGTTAAAGGGGTTTATAATAAAATGACTATTTGAAATTAATAATTAAAAAAATATCAGCCAAATATTTTTTTAATTTCTAATATCATCCCGCCTTAATAAACTTATACGTTTTTTTGTCTCCGGTAGAAATAAAATATAAACCGCTTTTAAATTCTTTTGTATTTACCTGTATTACAGTTTTATTAATAATCATTTTACGATATACCTGTCCCAGGTGATTATAAATAATTAATTGTTTATTATTTAATGCTGAATTATTAAAACGGATATTTAATTCATCAACAACAGGATTGGGATAAATAGTAATTGACGCGATGGAAAAACTTTCCCCTACCACTGCTCCTGCTGCTTTTCCTGATAATAATAATGCAGCTCTTGCTCCTCCTTCTTTAAATAATTCATGCATTTTATTTACCTGGCCCGCAGTAAACATATTTACACAGTCATCGTTGGTAAAATCCATAAAGTTCATATACATATTTCCCGACGCACCACTGGTACATGTTGCTATAACACCTGATGGACATCCTCTGGTAGGACCTTCCTGCGGGGGTGTATCTTCAATTCCATCATCACCACACGACTCATCACCCCATATATGTTTTAATCCCAGCCAATGGCCAATTTCATGAACTGCTGTTCTACCCCTGTTATACGGCGCACGAACATTTGCGGTTGTACCAAATACATCGTACCTGATCACAACCCCATCCTTTTCGGGTACACAACCAGGTGAGCTGGCATATCCTAAAATTCCGCCCGCTAAATTAGCTGTCCAGATATTTAAATACTGATCGCGGTTCCATGGATCTGTTCCGCCATTAACAGATGATTTGATTTTTTCATCCAGTTCAAATATGGTAACTGTTGTACTTTTCCGGGTGATACCTTCTGTGGGCAAACCTGATGGATCTGTAGTTGCGAGACGAAACTCAATTTTACTATCTGCCGCAAACGATTTGAAAGCAGCAGGAATATTTCTAATATCGGTATTTAATTTCCTGTAATCCCTGTTTAATACATCGATCTGTGATCTGATCTGTTCACTACTGATATTCTGTGAAGGTGTATTGTAAACAACATGCACTACTACCGGGATGATAATAATCTTCTCAGCACCCGTTTTTTGTGAAAAAGCCGGCTGGCAAAAAGAAATAATAAAAAGAGATATATAAAGGACAGATCGCATGCCAACACTTTGGTGAAGGCTTAACACAGGAGGATACGCGGATCTTTACAGGAATCGGATTGGAAGAAACATAACGAACTGTAAAAAAATAAATTTTTATGCATGAATGCAAGCCCCTGTTGAAATTTATCTTTTATTTACTGTATGATTAGTAGAATTACCGCTTTTTTAATGGTTTCAGCAATGCTGTTTGCCTGCGGCGATGAAAACAACCCGGCCAACGACACAACAGCTTCTTCTGCCATCCCACCCCCATTAAACATTAGTTTCCAGGTGATTAACCAGTTTCCACACGACACCTCCGCATTTACCCAGGGTTTTACTTTTTACCAGGGAAAACTGTATGAAAGTACAGGCGCCCCCGATATCCCCGCCAATAGCGGAACATGGATCGGCCAGGTAGACCTTAATACCGGGAAAGTTGATAAAAAGGTGGACCTGGGAAAAGCCTTTTTTGGAGAAGGAATAGCTTTTTTCAACGATAAGATTTACCAGCTTACCTGGCAATCTAAAAAAGGATTTATTTATGATGCTACAACCTTTAAAAAGATCAGGGAGTTCACCTATGGAAGTGAAGGCTGGGGCATAACACACGATGGCCAGCACCTGATCATGAGCACCGGCAGCAGCAACCTGTATTACCTGAGCCCCGATTCACTGAACTTCGTTAAGATGCTGGCGATACAGGATAACAACGGTTATGTAAATAACCTTAATGAACTCGAACTCATTAATAACTTCATTTATGCCAACCAATGGCAAACGCCGTATATTTTAAAGATCGATCCCTCAACCGGATACGTGGTGGGCAAACTGGATATGTCAAAGCAAATAGCTGAAGTAAGAGCCAAATATCCCGGCTCAGAAGAGTTGAATGGGATCGCATACGACAGTGCCACTCAAAAAACGTATATAACAGGCAAAAAGTGGCCCCTTATTTACGAAATTAAGTGGTAACATCCTTTTTTTACTATACCTTTGCAAACTCTTTAAACGGGGTATTCATGAGCAGCCAAAGGAACTATGATATTGCGTTTGTGGGGCTGAAGCCTGGAATTCATGAGTTTGAGTACAGGATAGATGATGAGTTCTTTGAAGATTACCAGGAGCAGGATTTCAAAAACGTGGTGGCACATATTAAGCTGACGCTCGACCGAAACAATGGCTTTATGCTGTTGAAATTTGAAGTGGGCGGAAAACTTGAAGTGCATTGCGACCGTTGCGGAAACCCGCTACCTCTTGATCTCTGGGATGAATTTAATATCGTGGTGAAAATGGTCGACAACCCGGAAGAGATGAACGACCATGAAGAAGATCCTGATATTTATTATATTTCGAAAGGTGAGAGCCATTTGCACGTAGCCGATTGGATATATGAATTCATCAACCTGAGCATTCCAATGCAAAGGATGTGCGGCCCCGATGAAATCGGTGGCTCATCCTGTAACAAAGAAGTGCTGGCCAAACTCGCAAAGCTTGAGCCCGATGAAAAAACAGTTTCAAATCCTGTATGGAAGGGACTGGAGAAATTTAAGAATTTAGATAACTGATTTAATAACGGAGACATAATATTTGATTTATGCCTAATCCCAAAAGGAGACACTCACAACAGAGGAGTGCAAAAAGAAGAACTCACTATAAAGCTGAGACTATTACTTTAAGTAAAGATTCAACTACAGGCGAAACGCATGTACGCCACCGCGCGCATGTTAGCGAAGGCAAACTGTTCTATAAAGGAAAAGTGGTAGCCGAAAAATCCCCTGTATAATAATCTCTTAAAGTAAGTAAGTATTTGACCGGATGAATATCGCCTTAGATATGATGGGTGGCGATTATGCGCCATCAGAAGCTGTTAAAGGCGTTGGAGCGTTTATTAAAGAAAATGACGCTTCCGTAAACCTGTTTCTTGTAGGTGATGAAATTCAGCTAAACCCTCTTCTTACTGCCGCCGGAATCAGTTCAAACAATCTTACAGTTGTTCACGCGCCCCAGGTAATAGAAATGAATGAACACCCTACCAGGGCGCTCAAAGAAAAACAACAATCATCTATTTCCATTGGGTTTCATTTGCTGGCTACAGGCAAAGCAGATGCATTCATCAGCGCAGGTAATACCGGCGCTATGCTTGTTGGCGCTCTCTACAGCATCAAGGCATTTGAAGG
>CAYLVR010000124.1:0-10624 GCA_964387165.1 uncultured Chitinophagaceae bacterium
CCTCGCATGATATATTACAAAAAACAAAAAGAGCCGATAAGACCCTTACACTCTTCAAAATCATAGGCTTTTTAAATACTGACATCATAAAATATTATTATTAGCGGAATATGCAGACCCAAATATCTGGCATGATTCATTATGTGGTACTAAGATAACATCCCACTTTCAATGCTCCTCAAACTTTTAGGTGTTGTTTTTTATGTGCCGGTAGTTTATCCTACGAATAAGAACCCTGTTAACAATATTTTTACTGCTGTTATTAAAAAGTTATAAAGCGGAAAAACAATGAAGATTCGGGCATGCTGTGGCGTCTAACAGGGTATAAATTATTTGTATGAAAAAGTTACTGATAGTTTTTGTACTTGCATCAATCACGACCAGCGCCATGGCCCAAAAAACGCACTTCCGCGGTCGCGGTTATTATACAGTAAGACCACGCGTAGTTATAGGTATCGGTGGCGGTTTTGGTTATTCCCCTTTCTATAACCCATACTATTATCCATATGGTGGATACAGTGCCCGCCCCTCAAGGCTCAACCTTGAAATACAGGATATCCAGATTGATTATGCCGACAGGATAAAATCCGTTCGGATGGACAAATCCGTTCCCGGCAAAGAAAGAAGACAGCGTATCAGGGAGTTGAAATATCAGCGCGACAAGGCTATTGTTGATGCAAAAAGGGATTATTATTACAGGCGCCAGTCCGAAAGATAAGGTCCGGCACCTTATTCATCCGCAAATTTTGCGTTTTTTAAATGGTCTGGCAGAACGCTGAAGATACATTTCCCTGCATGAAACACTTGATCATTTTCCGTTTCATACTATTCGGCGGGTCTTAATGATCAATTTGATACATTTGCACGCTCTTTGCTTAATTAACGTTTTATTTAGTGTGAGGGGAATACTTTTGACAATTAACATATAGTATGAACAAATTATTCTTACTGATTTTCTGCGTAGCATCTGTTCTTACGGTTTCTGCACAGGATCCTACAGCAACCGATCCTTTAGCCGATACTGTTCCGCAAGTAATAGACACTCTCCCAATTACCGACCCGAGTGTACTGATCGAGGAAACGAAAGAAGAAAACAATAGGAAGAAAAGAGCATCCGTTCCAAATATTAACCTTGCCAACCGATCCAAGGATCATTTGCTGATACAGGTTGGATTTAACGGCTGGGCAAATGCTCCTGATACTATAAATACCCGCGGGCTCTCGCGTAGCTTCAACATGTATTTCATGTTCGATTTTCCTTTCAAAACCAACCCGCATTTAAGCGTTGCCATTGGCGCGGGAATAGGTACCGACAATATGTATTTTAAGGATACTTATATTGATATCACCGGCCAGACAGCCAACAGGCTCAGTTTTAACGATGTGTCGGATACAACAAGATTTAAAAAATACAAGCTGCTGACAAGCTTTTTAGAAGCGCCGGTAGAACTCAGATACAGTGCAAGGCCGGGAACTCCTAAAAAAAGCTTCAAAGCAGCACTTGGAGCCAAGATTGGTACCATGCTCGCAGCTTCTACGAAAGGCAAAAACCTGTTGAACGGATCGGGACAGAGTATCAATAATTTTACGCAGAAAGAAAAGTCTAAAAAATTCTTCAATACAACTCGCCTTAGTGTTACAGGGCGTGTAGGTTACGGCAATCTTTCTCTTTATGGCTCTTATCAGGTTAATTCATTTGTTAAAGAAGGGTTTGGTCCTGATGTAAGACCATTCTCGGTTGGTCTTACCCTGAGTGGGTTGTAGAAAACATTTAGTGTTTTGAGCTTTTTTATTTGCTTTAACCTCGGGCCATACAACTGTGCCCGAATCGGGTTTAACCCTTTTCTATTTACCTTAGCGCCCGAATGCTGGAAAAGAAAAAAAGCTTAAACGAAGAGAAGGCCATACTGGTAGGTTTGATTCATAAAACACAAACCGAAGCCCAGGTTAAAGAATATCTTGAAGAACTTGCCTTTCTTGCAGAAACTGCCGGAGCAAAAGCTGTTAAGCGGTTTGCACAAAAATTACCAGCAGCTGATAGCCGCACATTTATAGGCAAAGGAAAGCTGGAAGAAATAAACCGCTACCTGGCCGATAAAGATATCCAGATGGCCATCTTTGATGATGAGCTCAGCGGTTCCCAGATCACTAATATTGAAAAGATCCTTGGCATAAAAGTTATTGACCGCTCCGATCTTATCCTTGATATCTTCGCCCGAAGGGCAAAAACAGCACAGGCAAAAACACAGGTGGAACTTGCCCAGTATCAATATCTGTTGCCAAGATTAAGAGGTATGTGGAGTCACCTTGAACGTTTAGGAGGTGGTATTGGTACGAGAGGACCAGGGGAAACTGAAATTGAAACTGACCGTCGTATTGTACGTGATAAAATAGCATTGCTCCGCAAAAGATTAACCGTTATAGATAAACAAGCCGAAACACAACGGAAGGATAGAGGTGAGTTTATTCGCGTAGCGCTCGTGGGTTACACCAATGTTGGCAAAAGCACCATCATGAATATCGTAAGCAAAAGCGACGTATTTGCCGAAAATAAATTATTCGCGACGCTGGATACCACAACACGCAAAGTGGTTTTTGAAAACACTCCCTTCTTATTAAGCGATACAGTAGGATTTATCAGGAAACTTCCCCACCATCTTGTAGAAAGTTTTAAAAGTACTCTCGATGAAGTGCGCGAAGCAGATCTGTTACTGCATGTCGTAGATATTTCTCATCCTAATTATGAAGAACAACTGGGAGTAGTAAATAAAACCCTACAGGACCTTGAAGCGTTTAACAAACCCACTATAACCATTTTTAATAAAATGGATATGTACGAACAGCATACTTTTGATCCCTGGCTGGAAGAGAGTGTGCGCAATGAAATTTTAGAGGATCTTAAAGAAAGATGGGAAAGGGAAACACATGGTAATTGTGTTTTTGTTGCAGCCATAGAAAAAAGGAATATTGCTGAATTAAGATCGGTAGTGGTAAGTAAGATACGGGAATTGTACAGGGAACGTTATCCTTATAAATCGGAATACTTTTATTAATGGACCCACTGCTTCAGTTCGACCGTGAACTATTCACTTTTATTAATTCAATCGCTTCCTCTCCATCAATAGATTGGTTATTCAAATTACTGCGTAATGCTATTACCTGGATACCTCTGTATATTTTCGTTTTATATTATGTAATAAAATATCAACGAAAATATGCATGGCAGTTTATTTTATTCACCCTCGTAACATTTGCCATCACCGATTACGTAAGCGCCTCGGTATTTAAACCATTGTTTGCCAGGTTAAGACCATGCGCCGATCCTTCCTTAGTTGTGCGCGACCTTGTGGGGTGCGGTGGAAAATATGGGATGCCTTCTTCGCATGCTTCCAATCATTTCGGATTAGCTTCGTTCTGGTATTTAACTATTAAAATGATGGGTGGAAAAAAATGGTGGTGGTTGTGGTTATGGGCACTTGTGATTTGTTATGCGCAGGTATATGTGGGAAAACATTATCCGGGTGATGTATTAGTGGGTGCATTCTTTGGAACATGTGTGGGAGTATTGATAGCTTTATTGTTTCGGACACAAATACTAAAAATGAAATTAAAATGAACCTGACACGATCTTCATCATTATGGAACATAGTATTTGTAATGACGATGCTTGTGTATGCGGTTGGTTTATTTATCGATATTATGGAACCTGATGCTGCAGTGTACGCACAGGTATCGATGGAAATGTACGACAGGCACGACCTGCTTTCTATTTATCATAAAGGCGCTGACTGGTTAGATAAGCCGCATTTCCCTTTCTGGATGTCGGCCATTTCATATAAAATATTTGGTGTAAATACGTTTGCGTATAAATTCCCCGCAGTATTATTTGTTTTGCTTGGAGCATTATATACATTTCTTTTTGCACGTCGATTTTATTCTGCATTGCATGGTTTTATTGCAGTATTGATTTTAATCACTGCACAGCATATTATTATCTCTAACCAGGATGTGCGCGCAGAGCCATTCCTGACGGGCTTATTAATTATGGGTCTGTATCATTTTGTAATGGTCATTGAAAACCGGGCATTAACTCCCTCCCTGAATGCCGGCAGCCGTCGGCCAGAGCCTATGAGTGTGCAAAGCGGGGTAGGTCATCTTGCATTAGGCTCCCTGGCGGTGTCATGCCTGATCATGACCAAGGGCCTGTTCACTATCATCCCAATCGTAGCAGGCATTGGCTTATCTTTATTATATTCTAAAAATTATAAAGCCATCTTTAACTGGCGGTGGTTATTAGCCTTGGTTTTTGTAGTTATTTTTCTGTTTCCTTCTTTATACGGCTATTATCTCCAATTTGATCTTCACCCCGAAAAAACCATCTTCGGAAAAAACAATGTTTCAGGAGTTGAGTTTTTTTTGTGGACCAGCCAGTGGGGACGCTTTACCAACACAGGTCCAATCACAGGCAAAGGCGATATTTCTTATTTCATTCATACCATGCTTTGGGCATTTCTTCCCTGGGCATTTATGGCATTCTTCGCCATATTCAAAAAAACAAAGCAGTTATTTAAAAGAATACCCGCCACGGAGAATTATACTTACTTTGGATTTATCACTTTATTTCTGATATTCTCCACTTCAAAATTCCAGTTATCATTTTACCTGAATCCTTTATTTCCTTTGCTCGCAATTTTTACCACTGGCATTATTTTATCCGTCAATAAAAAAACACTCAGGGTATTTTCAATAATTCATTTTGTAGTATGTTGTTTACTTGTTGCAGGTGTTATTGTTTTGCATTATTTCTTTTTTAGTGGTCCGCCACAAATAACAACAATAGTGATTTTATTGGCCGGATTAATATTCGGATTTTATTTATTTGCCACAAATCACACTTATCTTAAAAAAATATTTTTTGCCACAGCGATCATATGTTTATCAATAAATTTTTATCTGAGTCGTGAGTTTTACCCCGGTTTATTAAAGTACCAGGCCGAAAGTCAGGTAGCACATTTCATGAAAATAAATCATATTCCTGCAGATCAAATTGTTTTTGCAGGGGAAATGCAATCGGTGGCAGACGTTATTCTTCATTACACCACCCCTGTATTCGCGATAGAAAATATTAATACAGATAATGTATCTGGTAAATATGTATTTACTTCTCCCGAAGGGAAAGATAAAATCGACTCATTAAATCTGAAATACGAAGTAATCAATCGATTCGCAGATTTCCCGGTAACACGCATTAACGGAAAATTCATTAATAAAAACACCCGTGCCTCAGCGCTTCAACAAAAAATTTTACTAAAAGTAAGTAAGGTGGATATTAATAAACCTATCATTGAAATTAGTTTAGCAAGATAACTGCCCCTCAAACCGTTCCCTGTTCACTTAACCATTCCCTTAACCTTCCTCCAACCCATTCCGGTTGAATAGTAGTAATACAAGGTCTTGTTTCACAAGTAGTTTTTCTGTGATTAGCAGCGCTCACACAAGGAGAGCAAGGCAATTTTAAATAAAACGGTTCAGCATTGCCGCCTAAGGGCCCATATAAAGCGGGCGTTTCCGGTCCAAACAATACAAACACTTTCAAAGGGGTCACCGAAGCAAAATGCGCCGGCCCCGAATCGTTAGTAAGCATCAAAGTAGAAACCGAGTACAGTGGCACCAGTTCATCAAATTTAAAAACGCCTGCAGAGTTAACGAACCTTTCATTTTTAGCCATATCAATTACTTTCTGCACATATTGCCTTTCTGAAGGGGCCCCTGTTGCAACGATAATTATATTCTGAAAATTATTTAATAATTGCTGTGCCACTGCTGCAAAATTCTCCTGCTGCCATCTGCGTTGTGGAAGCATATCCGATGCATTGGCATTTAGTAAAATAACTTTTTCGTGCCTCCAGGCAGGATATAATTCTTTGATTTTAGCACGGACCTTTGCTATTTGTGCAGGATGCACTTCTGCACGTGCAAGATCGAGATCGCCGGGTTCGAGGGCTACTGTTGCATAGGGATTATGAAATTTATTCATCGCCCTGTTGATGAGCGATATAAAGTTTACGGCAATATGCACATGAGCGTTATATCTCACAGGAAAATTAATCATACTTCCACGATATAAACCTTCATCATGAAAACTCGCAAATCCAATTCTTGAACGCGCCCCGCTTAAAAAAGAAAGTAATGCGGTAAACCGGGAGAATAATTCAAGGTCGATCACACAGGTAATCTTCTTTTTCCTACACCACAACATAAACCTGAATACATCCAGACCCAGCGCCCACAGGTTAGATGAGTTCATTTTGAAAATATTTTCACCAGGGATGGTACCGAGTATTTCGAGTGATTTTGAGTTATCCTTAAAGATGGCGAAAAATAATTCCGCATTGGCCTCGCGTTTTAGTTTACGCATGGCAGGATCAACAATTACTGCACTGCCCATTTCAGACAATTCTATGAACAGCGTTCTTTTAGTATCAGGAACCCGCCTGGCGCTGGAAAATATATTTCTTATACGCGACAGAAGGGAAGCTAGAAAGCAGAGTGGAACTCCTACCCATTTATCTATCGAGCGCATTGCATTTACATTCATGCAGATATTGAACCGGATTTGGTGTGCCGGGTTGCAAAATTCGGATAAAAGTTGCGAAGCGCATGGGGTCTGTATATAATTTGCTTCTTTTATATAAATGTTGGTTGAATGATAGCATAAAGTCGGGATTTAAAGATCGATTTGCATTTGGAGGAGGATTTCATGCGCGGGTCATAACTATTATTTTTGCAGCATGATACATCATCAACTCCTGCTGATCATGGCGCTGTTCTTTGCCATGGCCCTGCTGTATTTACTTAGCCAGAGACTCAGGATTTCCTATCCGATATTTCTTGTTATTGGAGGGTTGGGTATATCTTTTATTCCGGGGATGCCGAATATCAGCGTTGATCCTGATCTTGTATTCCTTATTTTTCTGCCCCCATTATTATTTGAAGCCGCCTGGCAAACTTCATGGAATAACTTCTGGAGATGGAAACGTTCCATTTTCCTGATGGGTTTCGGTTGTGTGTTTTTCACCTCACTGGCCATTGCCTATTTCTCGGTCAATATTATTCCTGGCTTTACCCTTGCCCTTGGTTTTTTACTTGGAGGGATTATTTCTCCGCCTGATGCCGTAGCGGCAGCATCGGTTTTGAAAGGTATGGAAATGCCCAGGCGCGGACTAAGCATCCTTGAAGGTGAAAGCCTGGTGAATGATGCGGCCTCTCTCACTATATTCCGGTTTGCAGTAGCGGCAGTACTTACCGGCCAGTTTGTTTTTGAGAAAGCTGCTACAGATTTCCTGGTACTCGCCGTAATGGGCACTTTTATTGGATTGGTGATAGGTCATATTCTGTATTTCGTACTGCGATACTGGGCAAAATCATCGAGCATCACTACTCCTATTACGCTGATCGCGCCCTATCTTATGTACATCGTTGCAGAACAATTTCATTGGTCCGGAGTATTGGCCGTGGTAAGCGGAGGGTTATTTTTATCTTTTCGTTCGAAGGATTACCTGAACTACCATACACGTATGCAGACTAAGGAGGTTTGGGAAACTGTAGGATTTTTATTGAATGGATTTGTATTTATTCTTATAGGCCTCGAACTCCCTGTAATTGTTAACGGTCTTGGTAATTATTCAATACAGGAAGCCATTCACTACGCACTGATGATTGCCGGCCTTGTGATAGTTATCCGCATTATACTGGTATATATGATGGATTTTATTCCTCGTTGGTTAAGTCCTAAAATACGCAGTAAAGAAAACAGCCCTGGTCTTAAACTTCCATTTATTATTGGATGGGCCGGTATGCGGGGTGTTGTTTCTCTTGCTTCGGCCTTAGCCGTTCCCCTGGTGCTAAATAATGGAGAAGAGTTCCCGCACAGGAACCTGATTTTGTTTATCACATTTATTGTTATTCTCGTTACCCTGGTTTTCCAGGGATTAACACTCCCCCTTATTTTAAAGATTATGAAAGTCAGGGAAGTTGACGATATACGCCCCCCGGAAGAACAGATAGAAGAGATACGGCTGCAACTAGCAAAACAATCAGTTATCTATCTGAATAACAAATACCCAAAACAACTATTGGATAATGAAGGAGTAAAACGCATAAAAGAACAGATTGAGCGGAATATATCATTGACGGAGCAGGCAATGGCTGAACAGATAAGCAAAGAAAAGCTGGGATCAGACAGGGGACAGAATAAAAAAATCATGCTTGAACTGATAGATATCAGACGAAAGGGACTTCATGCTATTGGCCAGGAAAAGAAATATGATGATGAGATTATCCGGGATATTGAATACAATCTTGATCTGGAAGAAGCAAGATTAAACAGAGTCTAACAATATCTCAAAGAGAGTGTATCAGCCTGAAGCAAGGTGGCTGCTTTTTTCCTTTCAAAGGGGGGAGAAGCACGCCACAATAGATTAGATTACATAAGCGGGTACATTCCTAAAACATGAAAATATATACTGATCAGGTATGCTCCTTAAATGATATTAGGCAACGCTATAAAAACTACGTGAACCATTGATAATCAATCGGATAATTAATACGAGCCGGTTTGCTTTAGATTAAAGCTTAAATCGGTCAAAAACGATACCTGAATGAATTTCATTTAACCGCATCACAATGCGTAAACGAATTTTTAAAGATTAACCAATCTGCTGAAACACGTATCAGATAAGAGTTCTAAGGATTCGTAAAGTAGATTTTGTCAATTGTTCAAAATGGCTAAATTTGCTCTCCCAAATCAAAATGGGTATAATCCTCGTTAGCTCAGTTGGTTAGAGCATCTGACTGTTAATCAGAGGGTCTCAGGTTCAAGTCCTGAACGGGGAGCAGTTAAGCGCATAAGGCATTGGTTTTGTGCGCTTTATTTTTTTATAAGACCGCCATAAATAGACCTTTTTTACAAAAAAGGTTTCTAAATAGGTAAACAACCTTGAAGCAAAAAGGTATCCAGTTTTACCTTATTTGCTGCTCTGAAATCAGACCCCGGCAAAGGCCTTTTCCCAACAATCAATAATCATCATTTTATGGCAAATAATAATCTGAACATACTCTTTGGCTGTATAAGTCAAAAGCTAACAAACAAGGTCTGGCACCATTGTACCTACGACTAACCTACAATAACGAGCGCAAGAATTTGGCAACTGGCTTCATTGTTCACCCTTCTAAATGGGACACCAAAAAATGGGCCGTGAAAGGAAGTAGGGATGATACAAAACAGATCAATGAATATATACTACAAAGTCAATCCTCGCTTAAAGAGCTATTTAATGAAATGCTTAAAAACAGGAACGTCCATTTAGAAATATTGGTTGACCGTTTCTTAGGTAAAGATTCCAATAATCATACTTTGATGGAATTGGTGGATTTTCATAATAAAGATTTTAAAGTGCGTAAGTATACACCCATCCCTTTGCATTCGAAATCAACACAAGACTGTCGGAGCTAAAAGGGAAGATCACTGATCTTACCAAGAGATTTTACAACCAGGGAAAGTCCATCAACTTTTACGCTATTGAACGTGAAATTATTCGCAAAGGTGATCGAACTATTATGAATGATTACTTCCGCAATTATATTGATCATCCTCCGGTAAATGTTAGACTGGATCCGGTTACCTGGGAGAAATATGAAGCATTTTTAATGCACCTTAATAATTTTAATTCGAAAATTAGTTTCGGAGAAGTTGATGATACCCTGATTGCACGGATTAGAAATTATTTATCTGAACAAAAAGGAAGAAAAGGAAAATTAGAAGCCGCAACAATTAAATCATATTTTGATAAATTCAAAGTAGCTTTATCATACGCCGCAAAAAAGGATCATCTTCTCAATCCTCAGGATGTTCAGCAATATTTTGATGAATAATTATTACAATACCGAAGAAAAAGAAGGGTCAGCATTGGGAAATAGAAGAAGTTCAAGCTCTACGCAAACTGGAATTTGAAAAAATTGAAAAGACCTTTAAGCGGGATCGGGATTTATTTTTATTCCAGATCTATACGGGATTTTATTATAACGATTTACAGATACTTAAGAAAACGCAGCTTTTCCACGATGTAGAACATGGATATTACATTATTGGCGAGCGCGATAAAAATGGCAACCCGACGATCATTCCGTTATTTAAGTTCCCTTACGCTACAGAGATTATAGCAAAATACCGGGACAATAATTCTGAAAATGAATTTCTGTTTCGCAAAAATGTATTCATTGAAGTGCAGGCTTACAACCGTAATTTAAAACTACTGGCAAAGCGTGCTGATGTCTATCGACACATTTCAAATAAAACAGGCCGTCATACCAACGCGCAAATGTGGGTTAGGCTGGGGCCGAAAGACCTGTACTGTCGAAGATGATGATGGGCCATGGAAAAGAGCAGACCACAGAGAACTATTACAAAATAGGACTACGGGTGATTGAGGGTACATGATCAGCAAATTTTGAGCAGTATGGGTTTTAGAATGCGTATTCAATTGATTTCAAATATCTTATTCAGCAATTCACTTATTTCTAACCACAAAACTTAAATTTAATCTTTATGCAAACAGGAGAAATT
>CAYLVR010000125.1:0-1949 GCA_964387165.1 uncultured Chitinophagaceae bacterium
CGGATGGCGTAATATCTATTTTTACTACAGAGGCTTTTAACTGGGCAGAAGCCGTATGGGTTGATAATGCCAGGAAGTATGTGAAGATTAGAAAATAAAACATAAACATCACCGTTCTCCTTTTATCGGAATGGTCTGGGAGGCTTTTAATTAAATTAAAGTAACTCATTTTAAAGTAATTCATCTTATTAGAGAAATATATAGACCAGGTCACTACATATACAATTAGCAGTAATTCTGCTTAATTCTTAAATTAATATTGATTCAGACTTTTTGGCTGAGTTAGGTTGTTGTATTCTAATCAATATTTTACTCTTTAAAACCAAAATTTTGGCTATTTTTTCTGAGGAAAAAATTCCGGGGTCAATAGTTCATATACAGCATCTATAATTCTGTCTTCCACATCTTCTGAAAGCCGGGAAGGCCGATTATATGAATACATTGAAGACTCAACCTCATACCCTCCTTCCTGTATAACACGTTTGGAAGCAATATAACAGGGCACATCATTTGAGTAGGCATTTACCCATATGCGATCACCCAGTTCTCTCTTGAGCCTTAATGAATAATCTACTACCACTTCTCCAGCAAGGAAGACCATAACCAGGTCTTTTCCAAATGTCCAGGTCATTACAGGGTAGCTAAGATTTTGCGGTATAGTATCACCTCTTGCAATTCTATCCAAAGACAGCCTTGCATAATATCCTTTAGGTCCACGATCCTTGGTTTGTTCAATAAATTCCTTTACAGTAGGAACATGATGGAAAGGAAGGTCAATTAACTTAAACTTTCCAACAGGAACAGATGAAACAGGCTTCAAAGCAGTTTGTAAAAGCCGATCTACTTCATTAGCCATCTTAGTACCGTGTGCAGTGGTATATTCCATTTTTAATCTCGGTTCGGGATTAGCATCTGCTCCACAACCCAGTGCAATCATTGCAATGGTACCCGGATGCCTTTCCTCAATTATCCGTTGTGCCTCACCTATCCAGTCCCCATGTATTTGATTAATGTCACCTGCCAATGTAGTATTGTGACAAGCATAAGAAAGAAACACTGCAGAAAGGCTCCCCTTGGTATCCGTAACCGTTAACATGGGTAAAGCATGATCGACAGGCCCGTTTGGAGTGGGTACCATCCCAGAAGACCTGTTATTGTTCAGCCTTCTTCTGTTCATGGCAAAATCAACTTTCCCCTGACCCCACTGCAGGTAAGAAGGCTTTCTGTTTGAGATAGCTTTAAGTGCTACCTGCTCCAATTTGGTCTGCAGTTCTTCAAGATAAAGATCAATATGACCTATCTCCTCAACAGAAAGTTGCCTTCCAAAATGATTAATTAGATTTCCTATTTCCGGGCCAGTATGAATATGAGCAGTACAGATTACAAATTGTGTGGGTGACATTCCGGTTTTTTTTGCAACTGCTTCAGCAACCTGTTGGGTCATATACCATTGTATTCCAATAAGGTCAACTGTTATGAGGACGGATATCTCCTTGGGATTGTTTCCAAAAGCAAGGGCTTTTGCATGGATTCTCTGTAATACGCCTTCGGATTGAATATTCCTTTCACCGTAGCCCGACAACAGTATCGGCCCCGACGGGGTAATATCAATGCTCGCTACCCCAACGTCAATTGCTTTTTGATTGACATTCCCATTGCGAGCATATACAATTGTTGCACAAAAAAAGATAGCAAGAAGACTTATAGATTTCTCTATAAAAATAATGGCAGATTTACTTAAAGGTTTTCTTTTCATCTCACAAAACATTTATTTTGCCTGAAAAAATAAAAGATTATTCTTTTCTACGGATGCCCCCTCTACAAGTTTGCTTAAGAAATAAACAATTAAAAGTGTCAAACTTATTTAACATCCCACCAAAGTGGGGTTGAAAGCTTATCACTTCCGCCAAGATATTTAGAAATGGCTTCTGCGACAGCGCTTTGACTGG
>CAYLVR010000125.1:1959-10615 GCA_964387165.1 uncultured Chitinophagaceae bacterium
GCATTTGTAATAGCTGGTTGATATTTAATCCGCCTTATAAATCCTCCATTAGGAACATCACCGTTACTATAGTTTTCCACAACAGGCCACAGCCGGGGATATCCGGTTCTTCTAAATTCAGACCACGCCTCTTGTCCTTCCGGGTACATAGCTATCCACTTTTGTGTAATTATTCTTTCCAGTTTTTCTTCAAAACCAGCAGACTCATCCCATTTAATTTTAATTGAGGTTAATGGCGCAGCATTATTTACAGGATTATAAGGATCTACGTAAGCTACTGGAGCAGAAATATTGTCCTGCAAATACGTTTCTGCACCAGATACCTGATTGGCAGCAAATGAAGCCCTGATACCCTCTTCATAAAACGCTTTTGCAGATCCCCCCATCTCCCATCCTCTCAATGCACCTTCTGCTCTTAAAAAATAACTTTCTGAAACATCCATTAATTTCACAAAGGGATTACTCTCAAAATTTAATTTTGAAAAAGATAAATAATCTTTATCAGTAAATGCGGCGCCTGTCCTCATGCCCTTAATTGCATTTCCGAATGCTGGGTCAGTGGCCGGGAATGCATAAATTGGCAACCGGGGATCGTTATATCCTTTTAAGAAGGATTCTACAGATGCATTAAGCCTGGCCTCTCCCCAGTCATTCGTAAAAGTCCATAAAGGATGTACTGTACCGGTAGTCATCTCAAATGATACGTTATCTTTTCCCAATACTCCTCCATCATTAAGAGCGGCTTCAGCCTCTACTTTAGCTTTCTCAGGATTAACGTAAGCAATTCTTATTGCAAGCCTTAATCTAAGGGTATTGGCTACTTTTATCCAGACGGCGTAATCACCTTTGTAGCTTGACTTATCAAATCTGGCATACCGGGCCTGATCCGCCTGGGGATCCGCTTGCTCTATCTCTTTTAACGAAGCGACTGCTTTTCTCAATTCTTCAAAAAAAAGGTCATACGCCTCTTCTTCAGAATCAAACTTAACATCTGCTGCTGTTCCATATAAGGAATAAGGAATAGGGCCAAAAGAATCTACCAACCTGTGACCTGCAAATACTTTAAAGATCACTGCCATTGCGTACAGATCGGGGTATTTGGTATCAAACCCCTTTTTCTTCATCATAACCCACGGATCAAGAACTTTACTGCTGGGCACTAACCATATTTGATCATCCCAACTATCTACCATTGCATAGGTAGCATTATTTCTGTTATCATAAAACTTTGCAGGAAGTCCGGCATAGCCGCTATATAGATCCGCTGCAAGGGTTTGTTGCATTTCGTAACGCCAGGCTGTTAATACATCCAAAATTCCCAATTGCATCCCAGGTAATGTGTATCCGCCCTCATTTGCATCAGCTTCCAACATTTTATCACTTATGAGCTTTTCATCTTCATTGAGGCCCTCCATATCCTTAGTGCAGGAATATGTAAACATCAGTATAAAAAAGATTATTCCGATAATATTATACTTTGATAATATATTTTTCATAAACGAATATTTAAATATTTTATTTACAAAATAAAAAGGAGCTGCAATTACTAAAATGTTGCCGTAAGATTAAGACCGAATGATCTGATGGACGGCATTGTAAAGGAAGAAACACCTTCCAAAGTTTGAGATGTATTTGCAATAATTTCAGGGTCAAATGGAGCTTTCTTATATAAGAAGAAAAGGTTTCTTCCAACAAGTGACAAGTTCAACCTGAACGCCCTGATCTGATCAAAGTCATACCCAACAGATACTTCTCGTAATCGAACATTCGTGACATCATACATGTTTCCCTCAGCAGCTCCTCCCGCTCCTGCACCAGTTTGATTCAAATAAAACGCCTTCGCATCTATTAGTTTATCTCCTATCATCACTCCTCCGTTGTCTCTCGCTTCACCGCTCCTTTTGGACAATCCTTTATAATCAAGCCATTGCTCTGTTCTATTAAATATTTTGCCTCCAAATCTGCTGTCAACTAAAAAGGATACTGAAATGTTTTTGTATTGTAAAGAATTATTGAGACCTGCCAAAAATTTTGGATTTGCATTTCCCAGATAATGATCGAAGGAAGCAGCTATTTTAGGTAATCCATCGCTTCCAAATACAATATTTCCATCTTCATCTCTTTCATATACTTTGCCGAACAAGTCACCATAAGACCCGTATTCACCGTCTTTTGGTCTCGTCAAAAAAAGTGATACCGTTCTATAAGAACCTCCGAGTGCAAAATAATCTGCCTTTAATAGTGAGCTTAGCTCCCTTATTGTATTTCTATTTTGTGAAAAATTCAAAAAAGTGTTCCATCGAAAATCGCCATCAAATATCTTGTAAGATATAGTCCCTTCAATACCTGCATTCCTGATCACCCCTCCGTTAATCCAGAAATTTGTAGCTCCGGCACCGGCTGGAGCCTGTATCTGAAAAACCTGATCAAATGTTGTTGCACGATAATAAGTAAGTCCGATGGATAGCTTGTCTTTCAGTAATCTTAAGTCAGCTCCAAATTCGAGCGATTTGGTTCGCTCAGGTTTTAAATTTATTGTATCTGTTCCATCAAAAAAAGGTAGTGAACCTCTTGGGTTGATATTTCCACTATTATCCAAACTATATGGAGGCGACCAGTTTTCTATTCCAAATGGAAGGCTGTTCCCCACTTCCGCATATGATCCCCTGAGTTTCAGATAAGATATCCCCACATTTTCTTTGTAAGAGTTGTTAATCGCTATATATGACAATCCAATAGAAGGGTAAGCATACGATTGAGAAACAGCAGAACTCCATTCCGATCTTGAAGTAACATCAAGATATAACTTATTTAGATAACCAAAAGTGACATTACCAAATAATGCCCTGTTTAATGTACGTCGCAATGACTCAGATTTATTGAAGAGACCATTCAAAGCATAAACTGAGAAATAATTTGGATAAGTTAATGAAGTCTGAACCGTACTTGAAAGATTTAATCCATAGGATCTCGTTTTAGCCTGGCTTGTCCCAACAGTTGCGGATAATGAAAAATCGTTCGCAAGTTCTTTATTCGCAATTAGCAATAAGTCTGAATAAAAATAGCTTGTGTTTGAAACAAATACCCCATACCCACCATTAGGACCTGCCACAGTAGCCTGGGTGGTAGCAAAATCTCTGCTTTCTGACTTATCGTCTATTTTATCATATATACCTCTTCCCTGTATATCTAACCAACTTGTAATTTTATACCTGGCTGTGAACGATGTGATTGTGTGATTTCTAAAAAAATCTCTTTGATTTCGTTTCTGAACCCAATATGGATTTTGATTAGGAAAAGTTTCATTTCGGATATAAGGCCAATTTTGAGCATAAATCATACGTACGGGATCCCATATCTCAAAATGATCTTTGTTGTACTTTGAAAAGTCATCATCTACAGGAAAGGAATAAATTCCCGGTAATGAGCTATATCCACCTTCACTGTTCTGACCGTATACTTTTTGATTTGTGTAGTTAACTGAGCCATCCAGGCTTAATTTTTGATTCAATAACCGGGTGGTTCCTCTAATAGTAAAATTATTCCTCGTAAGATTATTTTCGGGGAGTATACCTTTTGCTTCTGTATTGGCATATGACAAATACACCTGAGCCTGTTCATTACCTCCTGACACAGATAAAGAATTAACAAGCGTTACTCCCGTCTTAAAAAATTCCTTAAGATGAGCATCACTGCCATTTGTTATTTTCTCCCCCCAGCTGTCATTTTGTGTAGGTATTGTTCTTCCGTAGCTTGTTTGTAGCTCGGGTAAATCAACTGCGCTTTCCAGGGTTGCCTGTGATGAAAGGCTTACCTGAACTCCTTTGCTTTTACCCTTTTTTGTAGTAATAAACAACACCCCATTGGCAGCCTGACTACCATATAAAGCTGCCGCAGAAGCGCCTTTCATCACCTGCATGCTTTCAATGTCCTCAGGATTCATGTTTGCTAAAAGATCCGATTTCCCATACATAGGAGCTCCATCTACCACATATAAAGGTTCGCTATTTCCGATAAAAGATTTGTCTCCTCTCAGCAATATTCTTGTGGAACTTCCCGGTCCAAAATTTCCCTTTGTAATAATGGCGCCTGCCACCTTTCCAGCCAAGGCGTTCATAAAACTTGGATCTTTAACCCTGGTTACCTGGTCGTTATCTACATTCTGTGTGGCATAAGTAATACTGTTTTTTTGTTTCCCGACACCTAAAGCTGTTACTACTATTTCAGTTTGAGCCGTAACTTTTGTTACCGCCTTTATCAGAATATTCGTTTTTCCTTCAAGTTTAAATTCCATTTCTTCGATCCCAATTCCGGAAATGATCAGAATAGAACTTCCATCAATATCTTCCAGTTCAAAATAACCCCCTGCATTACTTGTTGTTCCCTTACCTGATCCCTTTATAATTACAGATGCAATCACCCCAATTCCATTTTCGTCAACTATTCGTCCATGTACCTTCACAGGAGGCGCCTCCATGGGCATATTTTCCCCACGAACAGTTACCAGCTTCGCCTTCCTGACCTGGCTGGCTTTATAGCTCAAAAGATAGCCGGTTTGTTCTTTCACTACCGTAAACACTTTCTCCAGCGGCACTTCTTTTCCTGAAAAAGTAATGGTTTGGGACAGGCCTGTGGCAGTTGTTTGCAAGCAAAATCCTAATAGCAGAACGATGGTAAGTTGCATCACTCGTAAAGCTTTGGGTAAAATTCCACGGATACCAATGCATCGGTAGGTAAATGCAGTTAATTGCATACTTCTGTTGCGTTTTGGGTTAATGAATAAAATGTCTGTTGCTTCAGTATTTTTATCGGGTTAGCCTGAAATTTTTGCCGGATTTTGTTGCGAGCAGAATCCGGTTTTAATTTTAAACACTCACAAAATATCTTTCCATTTATTCCTCCAATTCAATTTTTTTGTAAAAACAGGGTTGATAAAATTCATATAGCTAATTTTAATCTCATCAAACACAAATACTTTAGTAACCAGGGTTTTGTATTAATGTTGGTGCGCCGTCTTGCACGCTTAAATCTATCTGAATCTGCGGAATAGGATACAATTCATTCTTCTCCTTTATAAACTTAGCGCCATTCATGTATAAAAAATTGTATCCGGGAATGCTGGTTTCATGCTGAATGTAATTGTTCAAAACATCTGCCATGTAACCAGTACCATTATCATATCGCTGAAGGTCAAAAAAACGATGTCCTTCCATAGCCAGTTCCAGCTTTCTTTCGAAGCGAACAGCCTTGCGTGCAAAATCTTTTCCGTATGTGGAGAATTGACCTGTGTAAAGCCCTATTTTATAGTTCGCGGCAGGTATGTCAGTAAAGCCCTTTAAAGGATCATTATCGTCTATATATGTGTGTACCCAACCCTCAGGATTAGCTGCCCGTTTTCTAACCTCGTTTATATACCATTCTGCCTGATCCAAGCTTCCAACTTCCACCTCTGCCTCTGCTGCCCATAATAAAACATCTGCAAAGCGGATCATGTTATAATTATTTGAAGTGCCGGCTAACCCCCACACAGACTGATATGTCGTGCCTTTATCAGCCTGATAATAAATATGCTTGATTGGAATGTATGGTCCCATTGCAGCCTGCGAAACAATCCAAATTGCACCAGGCATAATTCCCCAATCCAGGTAGGGTATCCCTCTCCTTCCTACAGTGTAATCTAAACGAGGATCCAGAGTGCCTGCATAAGGGGTAAAGGGATCAGTGGAGGCAACTCCCTGGTCATTCTTAACATCTTCGTCATTCCAAGTATCTATCAAGGGTAATCCTGTTACTGGGTCTGTTTTGAACGAATTGACAAGACTAAATGAAGGTTGATAAAACCCACAGCAGTTTGATGGACCCCCACTTGCAAAATTCAGAATATCGCCTGCATTTCCATTCATGCCATCAGCATTGTCATTCACAGACATTTGAACCGCAAAAACAGATTCTGAATTGTTCTTTTTTAATGGGTTGAAGTTATCAGAAAAGTTATCTGCCAGGGCAAATTTTTGCCCCAGGGGATTTGTTCCATTGCTAATAATATCGTTAAGTAATGGTTTTGCTTCTTCAAACTTATGCTGGAACATAAATACTTTAGCCAAAAACGCCCTGGCTGCCCAGCTATTTGCCCGGCCGACATCATTTTTTACCGGCTTCAAATTTTCAGATGCGAATTTGAAGTCTGACTCTATCAACGGCCAAACAGGTGCGGTATTGAGAACATTATAATTACCATCTTTAAAAGTAATTAGCTCATCAACATAAGGAATATTTCTCCATAATTTTGCTGCTTCAAAATGATATACTGCCCTTAAAAATATAGCTTCTGCTTTAATTTGCAAGGCTTCATCCTCAGAGATAGAACCGTCCGTGACTTTTGCCAATATACGTATAACATCATTTGCACGTTGTACTCCCGCATATAGGGCAATCCATTTTTGATTGAAAGGAAGAGTGACCGGAGTATGAGTATAATTTTCAATTTGCTCAAAATCAGTTATATCTCCGTATTCAGACCCTTTATGCGCATCATCCGAAGCGATACCGCCTAAAACGAAGTTACTAACAGCGGTAAGCCAAAGGTCTCCTGTACCGTTTGCACCAATTCCGTCCAATAAAGAGTACGCACTTATTAATAGCCCATTGACACCTGCTTTATTTGCAATAGTGGCTTCACTTAAAGTGCCAATCGCTCCTTTTTCTAAAAATTTTTTTTCGCACGCCGAGAACAAAACCAATGATAAAACAATACCTGTAATGAATATTTTACTATGCAGACTTTTCATACACTATTAATTTTAGATTACAGTTACTTTTAAAATGTGATATTAATTCCCATGAGAAAACTCTTCTGATTATTAGGGTAGTTGCCATAGTCTATTCCAAAGGAAGCACTGGATCGGCTACCACCTAAACTTCCTGTTAACTCAGGATCTAAGCCCCTGTACCTGGTAATAGTAAATAAATTAGCAGACTGTAAGTATACCCTGCAATTGCTAATATTAGCCTTTTTGAATAAGGGGGATTTTATCGTATATCCTAAAATCATTGACCTTAATTTGAAAAATGAGCCATCCTCCTTATAATAGGAATTAAAAACTCCATTGGTACTAAAAGAGCTTGAATATTCCGAGACTGGAACGGAAGTATTTTGGTTTTCAGGCGACCATGCCTCCTTTAATACATTGCTTTTCCCCTTCCCTTCAGAAGTTCCAAAAAAATCGGTGTAATAGCGTACAAAGTTGATTACATCATTGCCGTGTGAGCCGTAAAAAACACTTGAAAAGTCGAAGTTCCTGTAGCTGATACTAAGGTTAATCCCGTACGTAAAATCAGGATTGGGGTCACCAAAAAAAACTCTATCAGCAGGAGTAATCATTTTATCGCCATTTACATCCCTGTATTTAAACCGGCCGGGCGCTGCATCGGTTTGCTCCGGAGAATTGGATACATCATCTTCATTTTTAAACAATCCTATAACATCGTATCCAAAAAAGGAACCAACGGGATGGCCTTCCTGATTGCGAACCATGTTGCCAATCCGCGATCCGGCAACATCAAAATATCCAGGTGCCGGAATTTTGTAAATTATATTTTTGTATGACGTGAAATTTAAACCTAAATGGTATTGAAAGTTTGTGTTTACCCGTTCCCGATACGTAACTGAAAAATCCCAGCCTTTATTCTGAATATCTCCAATATTTATTGTTGGAACTGTGGCATTGCCAGCAGTTGCCGGCAATGGTTCTGGGAATAGCAAACCATTAATGGATTTTTTATACCATTCAATTGAAAAATCAAATCTGTTATCTAAAATCGTAAGATCAACACCTATGTTAGTAATTATATCTTCCTCCCATTCCGTATCCGGATTTCCAATATTAGATTGGAAAAACCCCTGCCTGGTAGTTCCTGAACCGGAAATATCGTAGTAAGATGTTCCAAATCCTGATGAAAACAAAGTAAACGCATTAGATGCATTGACATTAGCCTGAGAACCTAATACCCCGTAACTTCCCCTTAGCTTTAAACTATTTATAAAAGTTACATTTTTCATAAAACTTTCATTAGACAGTCGCCACCCCAATGAGAACGAGGGAAAAACGCCATACCTTTTATCCTCACCAAATACAGAAGACCCATCTCTTCGAATGGTAGCTCCTAGTAAATACCTGTCATCGTAAGAATAATCCAAACGACTAAAAAGGGAGAACAATGAATTGGAAAAAGCGCTGCTATAGTTGGTTATATTGGAAGTCCCGTTGTTTAAAATAAGATAATCCGGGTCGGTAGAGAAGTAACCCTGCGCGCCACCTCCAACTCCCCTTCCATATCCTTTTATTGCTTCTGAGCCCGCCAATATTTTGACACTGTGTTTATCCAAAACCTGTTCATAATCTAAAATATTTGTCCAGGTATAACTACTATTATAGGATGCATTCTCACTAAAGCTGTTGGAACGGGTATGCGTTTCTTTATCGTTGTAAGGATTAAAATAAAAATCATAACTGTATTGATTAAGTATAGTGCCCCCGAAACTTGTACGAATGGTAAAGTATTTTAAAAAGTCAACTTCAGCATAGGCATTTCCTGTTACGTTCCAGGCATTATCCCTGTCATTTCTCTGCCTTTCCTGTACTGCAACAGCATTTGC
>CAYLVR010000126.1:0-10578 GCA_964387165.1 uncultured Chitinophagaceae bacterium
GATGGAATGGGGTAGTGATTGTTACTGAATCTTTGGCTACTTTTGGATTTCTGAAACCTGCATATTTTTCATAGATTATTTCTCCGTTTTTAGCAACAAGGATACTGCCATTAAAATGACTACGCCCCAGTATGCTATCAACAAAACCGGTGATTGATGTACGGAAATGGCGCATTTTTGCCGCGTTGATTGCAGTACTATCGACCAGGGCAACAGCAGCAGAAACTGCATCAGGGCTGGGAGATTTTGCGTGGCCACTACATCCATGAATAGCACAGGCAAGCAGAATAATTAGTAGGTTTTTCAAAAGAAAATCGTTTTCGGATTCGAGTTTTACAAAGGTAAATCGAATAATTTAAAATTTTTTCAATTTAATGGTACATCTTTGCAAACCTAATACCACTAGTAACGAAATACGAAGATGTAAATTATGGACGAAAGTAAAAACACCAGCTATCCCAAAGAAAAAGTAAACATTTTATTCCTCGAAAACATTAGTGATGCCGCAGTAAAATTTTTTAAAGATGCAGGATATGCGTCGGTAAGGAAACTAACAGGCGCATTGCCACAAGAACAGTTAATTAATGAAATAAAGGATGTTCATCTGCTTGGCATCCGCTCAAAAACCCAGATCACTTCCACGGTTTTGGAAGCAGCTACAAAATTACAGGCAATTGGGTGTTTCTGTATTGGCACTAACCAGGTGGATCTGAAGACTGCCCGTAATAAGGGGGTTGTTGTATTCAACGCACCTTATTCAAACACCCGTTCGGTAGCAGAATTGGTTATTGCATCGGCTATTATGCTGATCAGGAAGATTCCAGACAAAAACGTAGCGGCACACCAGGGCTTATGGATGAAAGATTCTAAGGGTAGTTATGAACTGCGCGGGAAAACAATAGGGATCGTTGGTTACGGAAATATAGGTACGCAGGCCAGTGTGCTTGCAGAAGCTTTTGGAATGAAAGTTTTGTTTTATGACACCATTACAAAACTTCCATTGGGTAATGCAAGTGCTTGCAAAAGCCTTAATGAATTAACCAGCCAATCTGATATTATTACATTACACGTACCAGAATTACCATCTACAAAAAACTTAATCAGCAAAGAAGTACTCAGTCATTTTAAAAAAGGATCTATACTTATCAATTATGCGAGGGGAGAGGTAGTTGATCTTGATGCCCTGGCGGATGCTATCAAAGAAAAACGCATTTCTGGCGCTGCAATTGATGTGTACCCGGTAGAGCCTGAAAAAAATGGGGATCAGTTCAAATCTCCATTACAGGGATTGCCCAATGTTATTTTGACCCCTCATATCGGCGGATCAACCGAAGAAGCGCAGCATAATATTGGAGAAGATGTCAGTCAGAAATTATATCAATACCTTGAAACAGGTATTTCTATGGGCTCGCATACTATTCCACCATTAAATGTTCCACCTGTTGAGGGTTCTCATAGAATTCTTCATATACACAGGAATGTTCCTGGAGTTTTATCAGCAATAAATGCAGAATTATCCAACAACGGAATAAATATACTGGGGCAGTATTTGAAAACAAATGATGAGGTGGGGTATGTAGTGCTTGATCTTGACAAACAATTGTCCAAAAAAGCAGTCGGAATTTTAAAAGAAGTAAAAGGTACCCTGAAAGTCAGGCTTCTTTATTGATATCTTTTTATTGCCAGCCGGAGAATATTTCCAAAATTTATATTTATATATTTTTTGAGGATAATCATCATAATAACGAAAGACAAACTGTAACTTATTATTGTAGCATAGGCAGCGCCCATTCCTCCAAATACTTTTACAAATACCAGTGTTAGCAATAAATTAATGACGAATAGGCCCGCATTGGCCATAAAGTTAATATCAGGCCGGCCGATTGCATCGAGCGTGGAGCCAAACTGGTAGCTTAAGGGACGAACTATACTGAATAAAATAGTTATTTGCAGTATGAAAACTGCCGGCTCATATTTAGAACCGGCAATAATATCAATTACCACACCTGGCAGGATAAATATTATCAGCGATACCGGAACTATAAAGGCAAGTATAGCGGCAACTACCTGTTCAAAATATTCTTTTACCTTCTCTATGCCTTCATTTTCCACAGCCTCAACATTCTTAGGGTAAAGTACATCTGCAGCAGCTAAAGAGGGAACGTCAACCATATTATTAATCCTGGCCACTGTATTGTAATATGCCACGTAGGTTTTTCCTTCTGTCGGGCCAAGCACACCTGCGGTTACAAAATGATCCAGGCTACGTGATACCCCGGAAAACAGGTTAGTCCCTAAAGTATATTTTCCGAAATGAAATATGCTTAGTGTGAGTTTCTTATTGTAGATATACTTCTCGGGGAAATCTCTTTTAGTTTCAAATACAATATATAACAGAGCAACCAGCAGCGAGATAACCTGCATAATTAGAATATTAAACAAAGTAAACCCTTCTTCAAGAAAGAAATAGGCAAGAACAATCAAAAGAAAAAAAAGCCCCTGTCTCAGGAATGCCGCTTTAAACAGCACATCAAACCTGAAAGTTGACTGTAGCAGCATTTCACAATGACTAAACGGTATCAGCAGTATTATCAGCATTGAACTCCAGATCAGCAGGTCTGAAAGACTTTCCGATTGCAAGAGATCGCTGATAAAATGATTGCCAATAATAAATACAAGTATCGCAAACAAAGAAAACAGCGTATTCAAAACCAATGAAGACACCTGTACCTCATCGGTTTTGGTTTCATATTCCTTCGACCCCAGGAATTTAATTGTAGCGTTCCTCAGCAAGCCCTGTTTTACAGATTCAAAGATGGAAAAAACAGTAATGTAGAGCGCCCAAACACCGTTCGTTACTGTGGAGAACCCTCTAACCAGTATCATATAGGAAATAACACCAAATGCAAACAGGAAAACGCGCTGGAGTAATGTATAGAATATTGCCTTTTTCCAAAAAGACGCCTCAGGCTGAACCATGGACCAAATTAATCATTTCTCTGTATATTTGGTAAGACCAATACAGGTAAAAATAGACACTCATGAAACAGGTAATTTTTTTCTGCTTCGTATATGCCCTGGCAGTTCCTTCTCATGCACAACTTCTTAAAAAACTAAAAGACAAAGTAAACAAAACTATAGATAAAGCGACAGGAACTGAAGATTCTGCTCAGGAAGGTTCGGGTTCTTCAAACAACAATAAATGGTGCGACACTATTACTGTTGATGCAGTTGGAAGCGATGGAGTCACCTATACTAAAATTTACAGTGCTGAAGGAAAAATGAATATCGTATATAATGAAAGTTCCCTGAGCCTGGGTGATAAAAAAGGATATCGTTTAATTCTTTCAGAATATACAAATGGAAAAACACAGTTTATAGTTGTTGAAAACGGGAAAGTAATTGATACAAATACAAAAGTAAAAAAGGAATATTTACCTGCAGGCAGATCTAGTTACAATGAGGATAATGGAAACAATAATAAAGATCTGCGTGATGAAAAGATGAAGAAATATCTGGTTGCAGATTCAATGAAAATGAATGTGCCGGAAATAGCGCCTACATCGGTGACTGTTAAGAAAGTAGACGACGATCAGTTAGCAATGGCACTCGAAATCGCAAAACAAACGGATGATTATAAAAACATGAGCGCCGAAGAGAAGAAAGAATTTGAGGAGATTATGCGCAAGGGAATTGCACAGAATAATGCAATGGCGGGCAAAACAATTACTTCTCCGGGTACACAGGGCGGTTCTTTTGCTGCAATCACTGGTTATAAATTAATCGTAAAAGGAAAAGACTATGCAAAGTTCATAACTATTCCTGCACTAGAAGTATCTAACGATGAATCAAATGTTTTCGCAGTAGGAATGGATGACCAGGCAAATCCAATAATGATTTCTAATGGTAAAAAAACATTGCTCGATAAAAATAAATTTAAAGGAATCGGAGCCATCCTAAGAAGCCCTGATCTGAAGAAATATGTATATGTTGAACAAAAGGTGATGAGCAGTGAAGAAATGAGTGAAATGTACTCAAGCAGTTTTTCCAAAACACCTTACAATATTATTAAACCTGACGGAACAATCAAACAGGTTATATCATACAATACAGGAAAATTAATAATGACAAATTCCGGCTCCATAGTAACAGTGAACGGATCAAGCGGAGAAGTATTTATTGATGGAAAAGCAGCCGGTAAATTTATATTAAAAGACGGTTATCAATTGGCTACAGGATCATTATTAATCGGAAGCAATCCTACCAATATGGCCTATTACGATGGTAATTCCGGCAGTATAAACTACCTGGACGGAACCACGAAAATGATGGGAATTACCTATCCTAAAGTAATTCATGAGAATGGTAAAAACTATCTTCAATGGTTCAGGAAATGCGAAAACGATATTTATCTTGCAAAATTTGTATATTGATTAAGTTATGAAACAGGTACTGGTATTGATTTCTGTTTTGTTGTTCGCGTACAAAACAACATCAGAAATTGATTACCGGGAAGTATTTGGCAACGATTATGTGTGGGCAATAAACTGGCTGAAACAAAACGATAAGGCAATTTCTGTTTATTCAACTAAATATAATATTCCGGCGAAAGAATTAAAAGCTATTGTTTTTCCGGAGTTAATAAGGTATAATAGGGTATTTGATGCGATCCAGATTGAATCCTTAAAATACCTGTATGTCACTGAAGGGAAATATTATGCTGATTTCTCGGTAGGATTTTTCCAAATGAAACCATCTTTTGCTGAAAAAGTGGAACATGAGGCTGATGTGTCATTTGGTTATAAAACATTTGAAGATAATGAACAGGGTCGCCGGGATCGTTTGGTCAGACTAACCAACATTGAGTCCCAGTTAAATTATCTGTGTGCATTTTACAGACTTTGTGATAAAAAGTTCCGGGTAAGCAATTTTAGTTCAGTTTCCGATAAAATAAAACTCCTGGCCACAGCATATAATGCAGGCTATCATTTGCATCTCGATAAACTCAAGGCTTTACAGTCAAAGAAGCATTTCAGTGGCTATAACTACTCCGATATCAGTCTTTATTACTTCAATCATGAATAAGTCTTGTTATGTTCTTGCATTAAAAATCCGGCGAAAACATTAAAGGGCAGGGCAGAGGGGTAGAGTAGGATAGTGGCTTTACTTATTTTGAATACCTGTGAAGGGCAGAAGCAGTACCCTCAAAGAAATTTGGAGATATCAATCTCTTCTCTAAATTTGCCTCAAATGCGTATTAAATAGCATAGATCTCTCACTAAGTTTCTTCAGAACCTGGTTAAAAAGATAGTTACCTGAAATAATTAGAGGATGCCAACATTACACTGGATAGGAAAAGATAAGGTTATCAATCATCACATGGATGTTCCGTTTAAAGTATTGGAACACATGTATAGTTTTGACAACGGAAAACAAACCAACGAAGAAATCAAATGTGGGAACCAAATCATCCATGGTGATAACCTGGAAGCCCTTAAAGCCCTTTTACCAGCATACGAAGGAAGGATAAAGTGCATTTACATTGATCCGCCTTACAACACAGGAAATGAAAGTTGGGTGTATAACGACAATGTAAACGATCCGAAAATCAAAAAATGGTTGGGCCAGGTTGTCGGAAAAGAAAGTGAAGATTTAAGCCGTCATGATAAATGGTTATGCATGATGTATCCGCGTTTAAAGTTACTTCATAAGTTATTAACAAGTGACGGAGCGATTTTTATTTCAATAGATGACAACGAGCAAGCTACTCTGAAATTGGTTTGTGATGAAATTTTTGGGAACGGCAATTTTGTATCGAACATTATTTGGGAAAAGAATTATTCTCCGCGGAATGACGCCAAATATTTTTCTGCTTCACACGATTTCATTGTTGTTTATGCCAAACAAAAGAATAACTGGAAAAGAAATTTAGCTCCCAGAACTGAAAAACAAAACAAATTTTATAAGTACAACGATAATGATGGGCGTGGAGCATGGAGGCCTGATAATGTATTAGTCAAATCTTTTTCTGAAACGGGAGTATTTGGAATTACAAATCCTAATACTAAAAAAACATATTATCCACCCAAGGGGAGCTGTTATCGTTTTAATGAAGCAAAGGCAAAACAGCTATTAAATGAAAATAAATTTTATTTTGGAAAGAATGGAGAAGGCAAACCTCAGATGAAGCGTTACCTGGCAGAAGTAAATGATGGTGTTGTGCCGCAAACGATTTGGAAATATGATGAAGTTTCACATAACCAGGAAGGAAAAAAAGAACTAAATAAGATTATTGAAGGGAATGTATTTGATAGTCCCAAACCTTATCAACTAATTAGCAGGGTTATTCAAATAGCTACGAATAAAGAAGATATTATTTTAGACTCGTTTGCTGGTTCAAGCTCAACAGCTCATGCAGTTTTAAACATTAATATGCAAGACGGTGGGGAACGAAAATTCATTTGTATTGAAATGGAAGACTATGCTGAAACTGTTACCGCTGAAAGAGTAAAACGTGTTATCAATGGCTATTCAGATAAAGAAGGGACAGGTGGAAGCTTCAACTTCTACAAATTGGGACAACCCATGTTTTTGGAAGATGGTAATTTGAACGAGTTAGTAGACATTGATAAAATACGTAAATACGTGTATTACAGCGAAACTAAAAAAACATTGGAAGAAACAAAACACAAAGATAATAAACACTATTTAGGTAAAGAAAATGATACAGCGTATTATTTCAACTACGATCCGGGCGAAGTAACAACTTTAGACCATACTTTTTTAGCCACTATGAAAACCAAAGCAGAGCAATATGTAATTTATGCTGACAATTGTTTACTTACCAAAGAATTTATGACGAAGCATCATATTATTTTTAAAAAGATCCCGCGGGATATTACAAGATTTTAAGCAATGCAGTTAAAGCCATATCAACAGCAGGTAATAAACGACATTTCATTATTTTTGGAGCACATACAGGAAACCAAAGATACGGGAGGTGCATTTTATAATTTTTGGGCGCTACACCCAAGAACGCCACTTTCTCCTTTTTCAGGAACTGTCGTTGAACCATACAAAAACAATATTTCCTGCGTCCCACACATTTGCGTAAAAATCCCAACTGCAGGTGGTAAAACTTTTATTGCCTGCAACGCCATTAAAACCATTTTTGATGCTTTTGATTATGACAGGCCCAAAGCTGTAGTTTGGCTAGTTCCTTCCATTACTATTTTGGATCAAACAATCAAGAATTTAAAAGACCCATCACATCCTTACCGTCAAAAAATCAATGCCCATTTTAACAACAAAGTGGAGGTATTTGATAAAGTAACTTTATTGCAGGGGAGCGGATTTAACGCCACTTCGATAAAAGAACAATTAAATATCCTGGTATTCAGTTTTGACAGTTTAAGAGCTAAAAATAAAGATGACAGGAAAGTGTTCCAGGAAAATGGCAATTTACAATCTTTTGAAAGCCTGTTAGAACAAAATGCTGAAATCACATTGGGTTCAGTAATCAAATACTTAAATCCATTGGTTGTGGTTGATGAGAGCCATAATGCAGAAAGTAATTTAAGTGTAGATATGCTAAAAGAAATAAACCCTTGTTTTATCCTTGACCTCACCGCGACTCCGAGAAACAATAGCAATATCATAAGTTTTATTGATGCCCTGGAATTGAAAAAGGAAAACATGGTAAAGCTGCCAGTAATTGTTTATAATCACCAGGATAAAACTGAAGTAATCAATTCAAGTTTACAGCTTCAAAAGCGTTTGGAACTACAATCCATTGAAGAAGAGAAAAAAGGTGGTAAATACATACGCCCAATCGTATTATTTCAGGCACAACCCAAAAATGGAAAAGACTTTACTAACGAACAGGAAGAAAAAACAAATGTTCAAAAACTAAAGGAAAAACTCATTGATCTGAAAATCCCTGCCGACCAAATAAAAATCAAAACAGCGAATATCAATGAAATAAAGGGCGTTGATCTGATGAGCAGAGATTGTGAAGTCCGCTATATAATTACCATTAACGCATTAAAAGAAGGTTGGGACTGCCCTTTTGCTTATATTCTGGCTTCGTTGGCTGATAAGAGTTCGGCAGTTGATGTGGAACAAATTTTGGGCAGGGTTTTACGCCAGCCTTATGTTATGAAGCATAATTTCCCATTACTCAATCTGAGTTATGTTCTTACAGCCTCGTCTAAGTTTCTCGACACGTTAGATAATATCGTTAAAGGTTTGAACAAAGCTGGTTTTAGTGAAAAGGATTATAAATTGGCCAGTCCTGGAATCCCAGAAGAAGTAATGAAGCAGGATCCTTTGCAGCAATTGATCACATTTTCCACAAAAGAACGAACTGCGGAAGATATTACTTCTGATATCGACACAACAAGAATTTCTCTTCCTTCTGAAACTGCTATGCGAAACACAACAGTTTTGGAAATTGAACAAACCGCAATACAACAGAATGAAACATTTGAGAAAACCATCTCAGAAATGGAAGCGGCTAATACAACGACTTTCCCAAACGAAATACAAAAGCTTGTGAAAACATACAGTATAAAGAATATTTTCAGGGAACAGGCGGAAGAAATAAAATTACCACAGTTTTATCTGAAAGCTCCTGTCAACGATTTATTCGGACAAAAGGAAGAAGAATACTTTTTGGAAAAAGAAAACTTATTAAAAGGATTTGCCTTAAGTAAGGCTGATACGAACATTTCCTTTGACGGCATAACATCCGAAATCTACAAAATAGATTTAGACGAAAGCAAAAAAGAGCATACACCGACTTTTATAAAACTTGATGGGGATGTCAAAAAAAGTATTGTTGCCTACATTATGGACCCCTCACAAAAAGAAAATCGTGTAAAGAACTTTACAAAACGTGTCATGGACGTTATTGGAAATATGTATCCGATACCGGACAAAGAAATTAAAAAATATATCAACAGGATTTTAGAAGAATTTAAGGATGAACAATTTAAAGATTTCGCTAATAATGAATACACCTATACCGATAAGATAAAGCAGAAAATAAAATCGCTTTCAGAAGCATTTGCAGAGAAGAAATTTAAAGAGTTATTGGATACCGACAAAATACTTGTTAAATCATTGTTTACTTTACCTGTAAATATTGTACCCGGAGAAGTTGCCAAAGACATGCCTAAAACTCTTTATGAAAAAGAAGGAAAAATGAACAGTTTTGAAGAAGGGGTAATTAATGAAGTTGCGAACTTAAATAATATTGCTTTCTGGACGAGGAACATTGAAAGGAAGGGTTTCAGAATTAATGGATTTGTGAATCATTATCCTGATTTCATTATTCAAACAAAAAGTAATAAGACAATTTTATTAGAAACAAAGGGTGAACATTTAGATGCTGAGCAAAAAATAAGACTTGGCGGACTTTGGGCAAGTAAAGCTGGAAATAATTACCGTTATTTTATGGTTTACGAAAAACGTACAGTTGACGGAGCATACAAATTGGATGACTTTTTGAGTATTATTAAAGAATTGTAGATACATCTTTGCAGATTGCCAATACTTGGTACCTTAAGCGCAGTGAGCCTGCAAGACAGCCTTATTAGGATCTTATTGTATTTGTCCTATAATGTCCATTGCGTTATGTTAACATAGCTTGATGGCTTAAAATAAAAAAGGCCAAGACACAGGCTGCGATACTTGCTTTACCTGTGCTTTGGCTCTTTCCGCGCACATCACCTTTGGAGGGATTATTTGTGCGTTGGCTAGTAAGTGTCGCGATTTACTAGCCTTTTTATTTTTGTATAGCCTTGTGGCTATTTACTACATAACGACTAATTATAAGACAAACTTCCTTTCTTGGACTGCAATTTACCGATTCGGATGAATTATGCAAAATTTATTTTCTATCCGAATCGGTAAATTGCAGTCCGCATAAATTATTATTTGTCTTATAATGTACTGCGTTATGTTAAACAGGTGATGGTTGCAATGGTTAAGTTTTAACTGGCAAACCATTGCACTGTGGGCGTGCGTGAGACGTGGTAGGGCATACGCCGCAAGGCGTTCACCTTAAAGTATCAATTATTTGTGGAGTGTATGGCTGCGATTGGTTGGATGCTGGCAATATTCTTTGCTTCAGCATTTCTTGGGCTGTAGGAATTAACAAGCCGATAATTCCCCCTAGAATCGTCATAAGCCACCAATATCTTTTTGGAAAACTTTCAATTTTCTTTGCTTTTTCTGTTCGTTTTTCTGCTTTGTTTGTCTCCTCGAACGAGACAAATTTTTTACCTTTTTCTGTCAACACATAGGATTCACCAATAGATAGCGGCTGACGTTTTATATATTGGTGGTGTATTAAATAATCCTTTATTGTAGGCTTTAGTGAATTAAACTGCTCAAGTGTCACGTCGTTAATCTTTAGCTTCTCGGGGAAGTTTGATATTCCAAATGACATTCCAAATTGCATCGCAACAAAATGATAATCAGCTATATATTCAGTTCTGACTGTTACACCGCGGCAGCCTTTCGAAGCCTAGCTGTGCGCTGGCTGTGCTGTTTAAAATAACGTCGAATTATAAC
>CAYLVR010000127.1:0-10525 GCA_964387165.1 uncultured Chitinophagaceae bacterium
ATTGAACGGAATTTATGCATCATAAACTTATTTTTCCTTAACCCCATCCTTTCCTGCGAATAAAACACAGGACCGGGAGAAGAAAATTTTACCCTTATGGCCACATAAATAATTAATGGGAAAAGAATGATCATCATGGATATCGATATAATAACATCCATCAATCTTTTAATAAACAGATAGGCACCGGAATTATTATTTTTCCCTGGAAGCACTGCTGCTGGCTTTTATTTTATGAAGGATCTGATGCGCCACATCCATTGCACGGTATCCATCCAGTTCTGAAACTACTGTAGGTGTATTGTTAATTATTGCATCCCTGAATTTCTCCAGCTCCAGTTTTATCGCATTTACCTCAGGTGCTGATGGATTGGATATTGCAATTGTTTTTTTCTCTCCCGACGGAGTTTCCAGGTCAAAAGTAAACGCACCAATATCATCACTGGTTTTCAGTCTGATTACTTCCGCTTTCTTTTCGAGAAAATCAACGCCTATATATGCATCTTTTTGAAACAATCTCATCTTTCTCATCTTTTTCATTGATATTCTGCTCGAAGTAAGATTTGCCACACAGCCATTATCAAACTCAATACGCACGTTGGCAATATCAGGAGTTTCCGTCATAACTCTCACTCCATTCGCTGCTATGAATTTTACGTCGCTTTTTACCAGGCTCAATATAATATCAATATCATGGATCATCAAGTCGAGTATCACGCTTACTTCCGTACCACGGGGATTAAACTGTGCCAGCCGGTGCACCTCTATGAACATTGGGTTGAGATGCAGGTTGCCTATCGATAAAAAAGCGGGGTTAAAACGTTCTACATGTCCCACCTGCATTTTAATATTCGATTCCCGGGTAAGTTTTACCAGTTCTCTTGCCTCATCCATTGTATTGGAGAGAGGCTTTTCTACAAATACATGTCTTCCTTTTCTTATTGCTTTTTTACAAAGTTCAAAATGAAAATTAGTAGGTGCCACAATATCAACTGCATCAACAGCATTCATTAGGGTATCAGCATCCAGAAACCTGGCCAGTTGAAATTTATCACTCACTTCCTGCGCAGTTGCGTCATTAGGCTCATAAAAACCTACAACCTCCACTCCTTCTACCTGCTGCCAGTTTTGAAGATGGAACCTGCCCAGATGCCCTGTACCAAAAACACCGATCTTTAACATAGACAATTGTTATTGCGACCAAAGATAAGTGAATGAGTTTCGATTTTATAGCAGTCCTGCATAGTGCGGGATTTAATTTATTAACTATTTGTTGAAATCTATTTACAGGAAATTCGCATCTCCTTTCGTAAATTGTATGACAAGCAAAAACAAAATTCGTACAACAAACATCAGATCCTTGACAGAAACAATTATCAGCCTAGAATCAGTAAACCCCATTGAATTTTTCGGAGTAAACAACGGAAAACTTGACATTCTTAAAAAGAAATTTCCCTTATTAAAAATACTTTCCAGGGGAACGCAGTTAAAGCTCAGCGGGTCGCCTGAACAGGTGGATTCAGCAAAAGAAAAAATAGGCCTGATCGTTCAGTATCTCCAGCGAAACGGCCACATGAGTGAAAATTATTTTGAACAGATCCTTGGTGGTGATGATGCAGAAACGATTGACAACTTTAAGGAACGTAATCCACATGAAGTGCTGGTATTCGGACCGAATGGGAAATCGGTACGCGCCCGCACCGCGAACCAGAAAAGAATGGTACAGGAAGCCGATAAAAACGATATCGTTTTTGCGATAGGTCCTGCGGGTACGGGTAAAACCTATACTGCTGTTGCTCTTGCTGTTCGTGCATTAAAGAACAAACAGGTAAAAAAAATCATTCTTACACGCCCGGCAGTGGAAGCAGGGGAAAGTCTCGGCTTTTTACCTGGCGATCTGAAAGAAAAGATTGATCCATACCTGAGACCATTATATGATGCACTGGATGATATGATACCAGCCGATAAGCTCGGCTATTACATGAGTACCAGGGTCATCGAAATTGCGCCATTGGCTTATATGCGTGGCCGAACACTCGACAATGCGTTTATCATTCTTGATGAAGCGCAAAACGCCACTGATCTCCAGATCAAAATGTTCCTCACACGTATTGGTGCCAATGCAAAAGCAATCATTACCGGGGACCTTACACAGGTCGATCTTCCCAAAAATCAGAAAAGTGGTCTTGATAAAGCTGTAAGGATACTAAGGAATATCGATGGAATTGCACATATTGCACTTGATGAAGAAGATGTGGTGAGGCACAGGCTAGTAAAAGCAATTATCAGGGCATACGATAAGGAACACAATCATGAAGGTTAAATACAGGTCTTTAAAAAGAACATTTTTTTATTCAGTTATCATTGCTGCTGTTTCCTGCGGCTCGGGAACTTATGAAAAGGCTTCCGACCCGCAGGATGCAGGCAGGGAATTTATTCGCGCCTCACTTGATGGCGATCATAAAAAAGCACGTTTCTACCTGCTGAAGGACACTACCAACCTTTTAATGTTCGAAAGGCAACAACGTGATTACGAACAACTCGGACATGAGGAAAAAAACAGTCACAGGGAATCAACCATCAGACCGGTTTCCATTAACAGCCTCAACGATTCAACAACTGTTTATACATATTTCAATACTTATAACCCAAAGGATACCACTTCTATAACTATCATCAAGACCGGCGATCAGTGGCTGGTTGATCTGAAATCAATTCTAAAACCCTAGTTTTTAAAGCCCTTCTCCCGGCCTTACTAATGGCCTGAACATTTTTTAGCTTATTTTGCAGCCATGATGACTGTATCACACCCCTGGCATGGAGTGCATTATGGCAAAAGCGCACCCCGCGTCGTTAATGCACTGATTGAAATTCCCCAGGGTTCCAGGGCGAAGTATGAGATCGATAAAGACAGTGGTTTATTAAAACTTGATCGTGTTATCTACTCTTCTTTTTATTACCCCTGCAACTATGGTTTTATTCCGCAAACTTATGGCGATGATAAAGATCCACTGGATATTTTAGTGATCAGCTCCATACCTGTACAGACTATGTGCATTATGCAGGCCAAAGTACTTGGTGTAATGCACATGGTTGACAGCGGTGATGCCGATGATAAAATCATTGCTGTATCTGCAAACGATCCGAGCGTTAATCATTACAATAACCTGGAAGAACTGCCGAAACATTTTTTTGACGAGCTAAGACATTTCTTCGAAGAATATAAAAAACTCGAAAACAAAACGGTAAAGGTTGATGAATTAGGAGATAAGGCCACTGCTTTACACGTTATCGAGGACGCTATAAAATTATACGACGACACGTTTAGAAAAAAATCCTGATTATTTACTTCATGATTGTTTACCTATGGATATTCCGGCTTTTATCATTCTGATCCTTATCGGCCTGGCAGCAGGTATATTAAGCGGACTTGTGGGTGTGGGAGGTGGTATTATTCTTGTCCCTGCACTTGTCTATTTCTTGAATTATAATCAGCATCAGGCACAAGGAACTTCATTGGGTGTATTAACATTTCCGGTGGTTATTCTTGCTTTTCTTGCCTATTACAAAGATTGTATGGTCACTGGCACTCCTATTGAGTTTAAAGTGGTAGGAGTTATTGCACTGGCCTTTATTATCGGTGGTTACTTCGGTAGTAAAATAGCAATCAAAATAGACCAGGAATTATTAAAGAAAATATTTGCTGTTATTTTATTTTATACAGGCATTAAAATGCTTCAATGGGATGATGCCTTTATTAGATGGATAAAAAATCTATTCCCCTGAATGCCCGGGAATTTCTTAAATATTACCGATCAGGAACTTCTTGACAGGTTCTATAAGGACCACGATAATAATTTACTGGGAATATTATTTGAGCGCTACACTTTACTGCTCTTTGGTTTGTGTATGAAATATTTAAAGAATGAAGAAGAGGCCAAGGATGCGGTACAGCAGGTGTTCCTTAAATCGATAACAGAATTACACAAATACCGGGTTCAGTATTTCAAATCATGGTTGTATATGGTGGCAAAAAACCACTGTCTCATGAAATTAAGAGAACGGGGAAGAGTTACCGGTGAAATAAACGAAGAACTGGTAAAAGAAGAAGAAAGCAATATACCTGAATTGGCTGAAAAAGACAGGAAACTGGAATTGATGAGTAATAGCCTGGAACAGTTAAATCAAGAGCAAAAACAATGCGTAACTTTATTTTACCTGGAAAAAAGATCGTACAATGAAATTGCGGAAATGACCGGATATTCCATTATGCAGGTTAAAAGTTATATCCAGAATGGCAAACGTAATCTTAAGCTTATCATGGAAAAAAAGATAAACAAACCATGAGCAATATAGATAACCAGAAACTGGCGGATTATTTTAATGGAAAATTATCTTTCGCAGAACAACATGAGGTTGAAATGTGGATGATGGAAAATCCTTTTGATGCAGAAGCATTTGAGGGTTTACGGACCGTACAAAGCCAGCAGAAAATTAATATCACAGTTGATCAGCTCAATAAACAATTAAAAAAATACCTGCTCGAAAAAAAGATCAAACGCAGACGTAAATTGATAACCTCTGATACATGGACCTACCTCGCGGTGTTTATTATTCTGATCCTGGCAATTCTGGCCTATATAATCATTAAAACCATTTAATGTTATTGGTATTGTATATAAACCGGGCGGGGTTTTAATTTAAGTAGTTCTTCAGGATTCATTAACCGGGCTTTCGAACGAATAACATCATTCTTATAGAATAATTTAAATCCTGTAAATTCCACAGGTTCTTTGTAGATGAATTGCTTGTAAGTATTTACTTTGCGCGCAGGTTCTCCCCATCCATCCATATGCATTACTATTTGAACTTCCGGGCGCGTTTTGATCTTCTGGTAATTAGTAACCCCTTTCTGTGTAAAACGGTGTATCACAAATACTTTAGGAGGCAAATTGTTCTCCCTTACAATCTTTGCTAAATAATCTGATACATAATTAATATCAGCAGCATCGTACGTTCCCACAACTTTACCGGGCGCATGACCGGATTTCATAGAAAATTCCGGATCTATTCCAACATGTACATTAGGCATTTTCAGGTATTTCTCAAATTCAGGAAGTTCCTGTTGAATGGTGCTTAAACCAACCTGGATATCAAGAAATACGATAGCATCGATCTCCTTTGCCATGTCTATTACTTTATCAATTTCTTTAAACGGCATACGCAGCCTGTATTTTCCTGCTGTACCGGGCAATTGTTGTGCAGTAACAGCAATATAATGCAGCGCAGGTTGATATTCTATAGTTGAATCAGCGGCTTTCCATTTAGCTATCTGCTCCCGGAGTTTTTCAAGCATTTCCTTTTTAGGATACTCTCCCAGTATTCCCATTTGTTTTGAATACAGGTTACCGTAATATGCAATAATTGTTTTAAAAGGCAATATGGCGCCGGGTAAAGGATAATGCCCGGTTTTAACAGCCCATTTCCCAGAACTGTCGCCGTTTACCATCTGCATGAGTTTGTTATCGTAAGCCACCGTATCGAGGGTCGGCACCGAAATCGCTACGGAATCCGGATTATTCATTATTATACTTGTATCACTTGACTGAGCAGTTTCAGCTGCTGCGTTATCCTGCGAAATACAGGAAGAAAATGAATATATTAAGAAAGAAACGGTAAAGCCCAGAAATATTGGCTGGTTCATGGAAATTTTCTTTTGTATTTAAGCGTGAAAGTAAACTTTTTATTGTCTTTGGTTTATATAATAAACTCCTATAAAATCCCCTGTAGCTCCGCTATATGCGATGTCTCCACGCCCCTTTTTCAAAGGAGAACAAAACCCTCTGATCTAAATTGATAAACAGGAAAGCTGCGCTCACCCTTTGAAAAAGGGGGGAGCAATGAGCTACACAGGAAACTGACCGCAGGGAGATTTATTAACTTTAAGAGAACTTACTAGTTTAACACCGTAAACTGTGGCCTGCGGATAACCTGCGAATTGTATTTGAATTTTACGCTCGTATTTAACTCGACTCTGAAGCTATCACCGTTAAAATTTTTTCCGGGGAAATAATAGGTTTTCAACTCAAGGGTCCCAAATACCAGGCTCTCGTTCCTTGTTCTTATTCCCCCGCCAATTGTACCGTACAATTTTGTTTGTTTTAATGACTGATCCACAGGTGTAAGCAGGGAGGCATTCCCAAAAACAAAGGGAGCGAATTTAAAACTGGCCAGGGTCCATGGGCTAAAAAAAACACTTTCGGCTTTAGCGGTCACCCTGTGATCACCCCCTAAAAATATATTGGTGAACTCCTGTAACCCATACTGGCTTTCCAGTAAAAATGGTTCATTTAATACTTTGTTCCATTGCGTAGAAATACTGCCGGCAATAAATGTTCTTTGTTTCCATCTTTTACCCATTTTATTCAGCCGGCTAAAAAATTCAAGATTAGCAAGCAGGCTTATATCTTCGTATTTTCTTTCATAATTATAAGTACCTATTCTGAGCGTATAATTATAATAGTGTTCGTTACGGCTGAAATAATTAAATGCCATATCCAGCCCCATATAAGGGCGCACGCGCTGCTGTTTATTTGTCCACCCGGTTGTCACAGAAAAATCAAGTCCTTCGGGAACATCTTCATTTCTCCCGAATCCATAAACATATTGAGTTTTGTAGAAATCCTGCCTGAATATTGAAATAGATGCCAGTACCCCGGTAAGATTAGCATACTGGTAAAAATATTCTTTCTCATATTTAATCGGCACTTCCTTAAAATCCTGGTGAATAACACGCAACCCTACCAGTGTACGCAAACGATCGTCGCGCGACTGGCTGTTACTAAAACTTTTTGCACTCATATTCCACCCTACCCACGCATCAATATTATAATAATTGTACCTGTTATCCCAGAAATACAATGAATCACTCATATACATATTATTGGTGCGGTGTGTTGCCGCTTCAAATGCATAGGTCCATTTCATATATGGATTCACTAATGGCTTTATGAATCTTGTATATAATGTAGTTTCCTGTTTTAGAAAATTATTAAATGCATCGGCATAATCGCGGTATCCAACGGAAAGATCAGCAAAAGTGCCAGCAAGATTCCTTCCAATAAATTCACCTGAATACCCCAGTTGGTTCCTTCGCGCCTTATCATAATATACGCCAACCTGTACCTGGTCGCCCCAGCCGGCAAAATTATCTTCTTTAACTGCGGCTTCGAACTTACTCATGGAACTCATACGGAATTTTCCACCGATAGATAATATATCTTTTGTGAGCACGATAATATCTACCGAATCGCGCGTACCCAATACAGATTTCACAATAAATTTCGCATCGTTAAGATATGGCTGGTCACGAAGATGACGTTCATTATCCGCTAATAATATCGGTAATAACGTATCATATTTTTTAAAGAAAAGATTTTTGCGGACGACGTATTCGTCGGTAGTTTTATGAAGTGCGTCGGCCCAGTTGGTAAGCGTGTTCTTGAAGCTTTTAGTGGTATCATTAATAGGAATACCGAAGCCGACTGATCGTATTTCGATATTCCTGATAATGCGGCCGGTATATTTTTCGTAAAGAATATCGAGCCGCGTAATATTGGTTGGCGAGGAAGTATCTGTAACAATACTTCTTGCGAGACGCCCAAGCAATCCCTTTTTTCTTAATAAAAAGAAACTGTCGGTTTTGGGAGAAATGGAATTATTTACTTCAGGTAATGTATCATGCTGGGCACACACATTGAATGCGCACGTTAAAATAATTATACATAAACATAATCGTATCTGTAAACTCATTTCCATTAGGCTCTTATCTCCCGCTGACGGGAATTGTCAGAGCGAGTATCAAGTTACACAGAAAGATTTATGTAGCGAGGATGCCACCGCTAAAGCTTAATGACGACGTAGAATGAACTTATGCCCTCTTCTTCACAGGATTCTTCTGAAGTTTAATTACTTCATTGATCGCCCTCTTTAATCCTTCATAAGTAGGTTTGCCTTCGTAAAGTTCTCCATTTATAAAGAATGTAGGCACATCCCGAACGCCCTGATCAAGCCCTTCGAGCAGGTCGTTACGTACAGACCAGCCATAAACGGAATCAACCAGTTCGCTTAACAAACGTTTATTTACTACGCCAACTTCTTTTGCATACTCCTTAAGGCTGATAGTACCCAGCCTGGTGCGGTGCTCAAATAATATATTGTGCATTTCCCAGAACTTTCCTTCCTGGGCCGCTGCCAACGCTGCTTCTGCGGCTTTATGTGAGCGCTGGTGGATTTTTGTTAACGGAAAATGACGGAAGTTGAATTTAACCTTACCCTCAAAGTCGTTGAGTATTTTCTTCACTACTTCATTTGCCTTTGAACAAGCTTCGCTTTCATAGTCGCCAAATTCAACTAAAGAAACTGCTGCGTTTTTATCGCCAACCCAAAATTCTTTCGGTGGAATGATCTCGATCTGTTGCTTAACTGCCATAATATATTCTCCTATTTTGCAAGATTAGTCATTTTTTTGGCCATTTACGGCTTCAAATTCGACTGTTTCGTTTCTAAAAACCACATTTCCATCGAAAACGTCGACAAGAACAGGTCTGAACCGGTCAACATCACCCGACAGTATCTTTTTACTCAATTTATTAACTATCTCCTTCTGAATCAACCTTTTAAGAGGCCTTGCACCGAATTGTATGTCAAAGCCGTTATCTGCAAGGAATTCAAGCAGGTACTCGCTGAAAGTCAATTGAATACCGGCTTCCGCTACCATTTTTTTCAGGTGATTCAACTGGATCCTTATGATGCCCGTGATATCCTTTTTAAGGAGTGGCTGGAACATAATTATTTCATCGATCCTGTTTAAAAACTCTGGCCTTATTGCCTGTTTTAACAGATTGATAACTTGCAGGCGGGTTTTTTCCACGATAGCATCGATATTATTCTCTTTCGCGTCCTCAAAATTCTCCTGGATGATCTCGCTGCCCATATTACTGGTCATGATGATAATAGTGTTCTTAAAATTAACCACTCTTCCCTTATTATCGGTTAATCTTCCATCATCAAGTACCTGTAAGAGAATATTGTACACGTCAGGATGGGCCTTTTCAATTTCATCCAGTAACACCACACTGTAAGGTTTACGGCGAACTGCTTCAGTAAGCTGTCCACCTTCGTCATAACCCACATATCCCGGAGGAGCGCCCACTAAGCGGCTCACAGAGTGTTTTTCCTGGTACTCGCTCATATCAATACGGGTCATCATACTTTCATCATCAAACAGGTATTCCGCAAGCGCCTTCGCTAATTCCGTTTTACCAACACCTGTGGTTCCTAAAAATATAAATGAACCGATAGGTTTTTTAGGATCATGCAGACCTGCGCGGCTTCTTCTTACGGCGTCGGCGACTGCTGTAATGGCTTCTTCCTGTCCCACCACCCTTTCATGTAACTCATCTTCAAGGTTCAATAATTTTTCTCTTTCACTCTGCAGCATTTTAGCAACAGGAATTCCTGTTGCTTTTGCCACTGCTTCGCTGATATCTTCCGCGTCAACCTCTTCTTTCAACAATCTTTTTTCGCTGATTTCATCAAGCTGATGAGTTAAATCAGTAATAATCTGTTCCTGCTCCTGCACTTTGCCATACCGAATTTCCGCAACGCGACCATAATCGCCATTACGTTCTGCCTGTTCGGCCTGTTGCTTTAAATTTTCTATTTCTGCTTTAGCAGATTGTACTTTTTCTACAATATCTTTTTCACGTTGCCATTTAGCTTTTAATGTATCGCGTTCAACAGCAAGATTAGAAAGATCAGTATTTAATTCCTTTAATTTTGCTTCGTCGTTTTCTCTTTTTATTGCTTCACGTTCAATTTCCAATTGTCTTATTCTTCTTTCCAGCTCATCCAATTCTTCAGGCATTGAATTCATTTCCAACCGAAGTTTTGCAGCTGCTTCATCAATCAGATCAATCGCTTTATCGGGTAGAAAACGATCGGTAATATACCTGCTCGATAATTCCACCGCGGCAATAATCGCTTCATCTTTTATTAGAACATGGTGATGTGTTTCGTACCTGTCTTTTAATCCACGTAAAATTGAAATAGCATCTTCAACAGAAGGCTCACCAATATTTACTTTCTGAAACCGGCGTTCAAGTGCTTTATCTTTTTCAAAATATTTCTGGTACTCGTTCAATGTAGTGGCACCCACCGCTCTTAATTCACCTCTTGCCAGCGCGGGTTTTAAAATATTTGCAGCATCCATAGCTCCTTCTCCACCACCGGCCCCCACAAGCGTATGAATTTCATCAATAAATAATATTATTTCGCCGTTGCTTTCCGCAACTTCTTTTATTACTGATTTTAATCTTTCTTCAAATTCGCCTTTGTATTTCGCACCAGCAATCAATAATCCCATATCGAGTGCATAGATCACTTTTGATTTCAGGTTCTCTGGCACGTCGCTGTTAACAATACGGTGCGCGAGGCCCTCGGCAATAGCTGTTTTACCCACACC
>CAYLVR010000128.1:0-10411 GCA_964387165.1 uncultured Chitinophagaceae bacterium
GGCTTTTTTAACAAGATCTTTTAGTGCAAGAAATATCATAACCCTGCTAAGCTTGGAGCCACGCCTGTTCAGGAAAAGAGTATCCTCCTGGCCATTTGCAATAGCAATATGTGATCGAATATTCTCTTTGTAAATTTTTATTTGCTTTAATGCCGGGGAACCGATTGGTATCAGCCGCTCTTTATCTCCTTTGCCCGTAACGCGTATAAAGCCTAATTCAGGGTATAGTTGTGATATTTTCAGATTGACGAGCTCGCTTACCCTTAACCCACAACTGTACATAGTTTCAAATATCGCTTTGTTGCGAACGCCTTCGGGTGTGCTGAGATCTATTGATGAAATGATCTGTTCTACTTCTTCAACACTTAATGTATCCGGTAGTTTTCGACTCAGCTTCGGCGCCTCCAGTAAAAATGTGGGGTCGCTTTCGGTAATATTTTCAGCAATACAATAAGTGTAAAAGGATCGTATCCCTGAAATGATCCTCGCCTGCGATGTGGCCGTCATTCCCAATTCATTGATCCACGAGATAAATTCCTGGAGGTTCTTTAACTGAACTGATGAGGGGGTGGGCGACTGATCCTTTAATAAAAAAAACTGGGTGAGCTTATCAATATCTGCCAGGTATGCATTTACCGAATGCTCTGATAACGACTTCTCCAGTTGTAACCAGGCTTTAAACCCTTTTTTATATGCTTCCCACATATGAATAAGTTTAAAGTTAGAAGTTAAAAGTGAAAAATAAATAAATAAGGAAATGAGTTACTACGGTAAAATGCCTGCGGGTTTTAAGTTTTTAGTTTTAACTTTTCACTTTATTTCCAAAACTCAACTATACTTGTTACCAATTAACCTACGCCGTTTCCGCAAAAAAGTAGCTGAAAATAAATCGGTATTTAAAAGATTTCTGACCAAACTCGATAAAAACCCTCCACGCGGTCTCGACAGGTATGCAGCGGAAGCCGACAAGGAAATGTGGGCGCAAACAGATTGTTTAAGCTGCGCAAATTGCTGCAAAACCATGTCGCCCACCTTTAATAAGCAGGATATAATAAGAATATCCGCCCATGTGGGAATGACGGTTGAGCAGTTCAAGAAAAAATACCTCCGAATTGATAATGAAGGCGATTGGATCAACCGGAAACAACCCTGCCAGTTTCTTAATCTGAAAGATAATAAATGCAGTATTTATGCTGTGCGGCCAAAAGACTGTGCAGGATTTCCACATCATACCCGCAAACGTATGGTTGATTATATGCACGTATTCAAACAAAATATTGAATATTGTCCCGCAACATACCGTGTGGTGGAAATAATGAAAGAGCGACTCGGTTAACCATACATATAAACATCTTCAATTAAGAAGAATTGAGGGGTGCATTCAGGTAGTCTTGTTATGGCTAAAATATCAAACTGTATATATTTCCAATAGGGATATAAATGAAGAAAAAATTCTGCCGCTTTCTGCAGGTTCCTGAATTTCTTTTTGGTCACACCATCTTCAGGATACCCGAAAGTGAGCGAGTGCCTTGTTTTCACTTCAATAAAATGTATCATTTTTTCTTTTGTTGCAATGATATCTATTTCATAAAAACTTGTTCGCCAATTGCGGTGTTGAACATGATAACCTGATTGCTGCAGGTATTGCACAGCCAGATCCTCGCCCTCCATCCCTCTTAAATTATGCAGAGCCATGGTTTCAATTTTGTATTTTCGCACCTGAAACAGGCACAATGGAAAATTCAGAAAAAGTATTGAAAGTAAAAGGTGTATTTAAACACTACGATTGGGGTGGAAAAACGTTTTTGCCATCGTTATTACACCGGTCGAATGAAGAAAAGAAACCTTATGCCGAATACTGGCTTGGAAGTGATATTCATGAAGGCATTGGGAAACTTCCTTACCTGTTTAAGGTGCAGGACGTAGAGAAAATGCTTTCTATACAGGTGCATCCCACAAAAGAAGCGGCTAAAATTAAATTTGAAGAAGAAAACAAAAAAGGAGTTCCCGTTGATGCCCCAAACAGGAATTACAAAGATGATAATCATAAACCGGAACTGCTTGCGCCACTAAGTGATTTTTATTTGTTACATGGGTTTAAACCGGCCGATAAATTAAAAAATATACTGAATGATGTTCCTGAATTAAATTTTCTTATTGAAGAGTTCGGTAAAGGCAATTACCAGAAATTGTACACGCGTGTAATGACTATGCCCCAGGAAGAAGTAAATAATAAACTATCAGGTTTATTGTCGAGAATTATTCCTGGATATAACGCGGGAAAATACACTAAAGAAGAAGAACATTTCTGGGCGGCAAGAGCTGCACTTACATTTAATAAAGATAATAATACCGACAGGGGAATATTTTCAATATATCTTTTTAATGTGGTGAAGATGGTGTACGGACAGGCGCTGTTCCAGAATGCAGGATTACCCCATGCTTATCTTGAGGGCCATACTATGGAAATAATGGCTAATTCTGATAATGTGTTACGCGGGGGGCTAACGCCAAAACATATCGATGTAAAAGAACTGCTTGAACATGTTGTTTTTGAACCTACTGTTCCGAATATTATAACTGGTCATAAAACAGAAACACAGGAAGAAATATACATTACTCCTGCACAGGATTTCCAGTTGAGCCGTATTCAATTAAAACCAAAAGAAGGAATATCAGTCGCTACCACCACTACCGATATTTATTTTATTTATGAAGGAAGACCGATTGTTAAGGCAGATGAAGAAGAAATTGACCTGGCTGCAGGTGATGCACTACTGGTAAAACCCGGAACGGTTGCACATTTTGGTACAGATGAAAATGTAATTATTTACCGCGCAACGGAACCATCTATTTAATGCAGCAGTTAATTATCTATACTGATGGCTCGTCGCGTGGAAATCCCGGTCCCGGAGGCTATGGCGCGATATTACAATATGGCTCCAGTAAAAAAGAATTATCCGAAGGTTACCGAAAAACAACCAATAACCGGATGGAGTTAATGGCGGTAATTGCAGCGTTGCGGGCGTTAAAAAAAGAAGGATTAAACATCGTTGTTTTTTCCGACAGCCAGTATGTTGTAAAAGCTGTACAGGAGGGGTGGTTAAAAAACTGGCTGCGAACCGATTTTAAAGGGGGCAAAAAAAATAAAGATCTTTGGAAATTATATGCAGAACTTGCTGCTGTCCATAATATTACTTTTAAATGGGTGAAAGGTCACGCAGATAATATATTCAATAATCGTTGTGATGAACTGGCTACTGCTGCTGCAGACGGCAAAAATTTATTGATAGATACGGGTTACGAATCCGGGCTCAATTAATTCCCCACCGCTTCACGGTATTCCCCTTTGAAAAAAGGAAGAATTAGCTTGTGCGCTCCAAATAAAACAGCACTGAATATTAAAGTAGCCTTTAAACTGTTTATGAAAAATGGAATAGCATCGGTATAACACTGCATTAATCCATCAAATGTTTTTGGTCTTGAAAGACCCTGTCCGCTTTGCCATACAAAAAAGTTGGAGAGTAAAAAGAAAGCAATACAAACAAGCAGGGAATAAGCGACCACATTAATTACGTTGATTTTTTTCATTAGGAAACCAATGGCTGTCATTGCAGCAAAAAGAATATAATTAGTGATCTGTCCTTCGTAAAAACCTTTCATGGAAGTAAGTCCTATAAGGTGTAACGACTGATAAAGAACATCTGATAAAAAGATTGAAAATATAGGTAATGCGAAGGCCCATTTTTTATCTTTTATAATAGCCCCCGCAAATAATGCCATAGCCAGGTGAGGAGCGAACCCCATTGAGCGGCCGGGGATCACCCGGTATATAGCAGCTACAACTATCAGCATTATAAGTGTAATGATCAGCGATTTATTCTTTGTCATAGTTTCCAAATATCTGCAAAGTTAACTAAACGTGTTTAAACCCGGATATGTATCGATTTGAAATGGGCGGTTACCATTTGAAAAAAGGGGGAGGGGCGGCATCGCAGATAAACAATTTCAATCACCAGCCGGATGATTCCACGCCGATTGCACACCGATTGCACACTGATTCCAGATTGATGATTCATTGATAAATGACTGGTGCCGGACCGATGAATGATTGATGACCAACCGATGATTGACCGATGATTGACCGATGAACAACCGATGAACGACTGATGAACGACTGATGCAGTAGTGATGAAATTAATTTATCGGCCGGCTAAAAAATAGTTATTGGAAAGACAGCAGATGGTTTTAAGGGTAAAATTGGGAGGGCTACTTATATACTTAAACCTGGAAGACCCCGGTTTTAAATTCAGGAATATGAGGATTATGATTGGCGGCTTCTATTGCCTGAGAAATAATGCTCCTGGTTTCAACAGGATCGATCAGCCCATCTACCCATAATCTTGCTGCAGCATAATAAGGAGAAGTTTGTCTATCGTATTTCGACTTAATATCCTGCAATAATTGTTTTTCTTCTTCAGGGCTTACTTCTTTTCCTTTGGATTTCATTCCTGCCACCTGTATCTGCAACAATGTTTTAGCAGCCTGGTCGCCGCCCATCACGGCAATACGGGCTGTTGGCCAGCCAAAAATGAACCTGGGATCATAAGCTTTTCCACACATTGCATAATTACCTGCCCCATACGAATTGCCTACTACAAATGTTATTTTAGGAACCACTGAATTCGCTACTGCATTTACCATTTTTGCGCCATCTTTAATGATGCCCGCATGTTCACTTCTCGAGCCTACCATGAACCCGGAAACATCCTGCAAAAACACCAGTGGTATCTTTTTCTGGTTGCAGTTCATGATAAATCTTGCTGCTTTATCTGCGCTGTCGTTATAAATAACACCGCCCATCTGCATTTCACCTTTTTTATTTCTTACAATTTTGCGCTGGTTGGCCACGATTCCAACGGCCCAGCCATCAACCCGTGCATAACCACATAAAATTGTTTTACCGTAATCTTCTTTAAACTGCTCAAATTCTGAATTATCAACAATACGGTGGATGATTTCCAGCATATCGTATGGTTTTGAGCCATCGATTGGTATGAGACCATAAATTTCTTTTGGATCTTTGGCGGGGTTAACGGCTTTTACACGGTTGAAACCGGCAGTAGATTGCTGATGACCCATTTTCGAGAAGATCTTCTTCACCTGGTCCAGGCATTGTTGTTCTGTATCGAACTTATAATCTGCTATTCCTGAGATTTCTGTATGTGTAACGGCGCCTCCCAGTGTTTCTACGTCAATGTCTTCGCCAACAGCGGCTTTAACCAGGTAAGGGCCGGCGAGGAATATGGAGCCATTACCTTCCACCATAAGCGTTTCGTCGCTCATTATTGGCAGGTAAGCGCCTCCGGCAACACATGGTCCCATTACGGCGGCGATCTGTGTAATACCCATTGCGCTCATCCTGGCATTGTTGCGAAATATTCTTCCAAAATGCTCTTTATCGGGAAATATTTCATCCTGTAATGGCAGGAAAACACCTGCGCTATCAACGATATACACTACAGGGAGCATGTTTTCCATGGCTATTTCCTGCATCCGGAGGTTTTTTTTACCAGTGATCGGAAACCAGGCACCAGCTTTAACGGTCTGGTCGTTGGCTACGATAACGCATTGTCTGCCGCTTATATAACCAACACCCGACACTGTGCCTCCAGATGCACAGCCGCCCTGTTCCTCATACATTTCAAAGCCGGCCAGTGCACCGATTTCCAGGAATGGTTTGTCCTGGTCGCGGAGATATTCTATACGCTCACGTGCGGTGAGTTTGTTCTTTTCTTTTTGTTTTTCCTGTGCTTTTTTACCACCTCCCAGGGCCATCTGGCCCAAACGCTGACGTAACAGGCTAACCGAAAGCTTCATTACATCCTCGTTTTTATTGTATTCAAGGTTCATATGGCAAATGTAACAGATAGCAGGCAAAGAGGGAAGGCGTAGGGATGAGGATAGTGTGCCGGTGCCTGCGCTTCCCTTTGAAAGGAGGAGTGCAGACACGCTGCAATATATTCCCCAGATTGATACACGACCGCGACGAGGGGAAGTCTACTTTTCACGTTTCCAAATTTCATAAATAGGTTCGTTCCCTGAACTTTTACCACTGTGATGCCAGGCTCCATTTTCGAGTTTGCCATCGAATGTGAGCGAACTTCCTACCCGCGAACTATCTCTTGAAAAGAATTCGATGTTTTCTACATATTTGCCATTTTTAAAAGTATATGTACCACCACCTGTTCCCATGAATGTTTTGGCTCCCGGATCTATGGCTGCCCATTGAAAACGTGTTGAACTGAGTATCTTGATCGTTTTGCGGGTACCCTGCTGATGAATGGCAACCAGTTTGCCGCCCTGCTTCCTGTCTGTAATCTTCCACAACCCGTAAAGATCCTTTGAACCATCATCAATCTGCTGCCATGCAGGTTCTCCTTCCAGGATATTGGCAGTAAGTTCATGATTAGCAACTTTAGCATTATAGGCTACTTTTTTACCTATTTGTTTGATGTCATTTGTGCTGAATTCATACTGTATAGTTAATAAACCATTTGTAAAGGAATAAGGCCCACCCTTTGTTTCAAGAAACCGTTTATTTTTTAGATCAAAGGCTGTGTGTGTGAAATAGCCATCCGCGAAGATCAGCACATGGGTTTCACTCCGGTCTTCAAACTGCCAGGCGCCTTTCAATTGATCGGATTGGCCCGCTGTTTTTGGAAAAGAAGTGTGTAAGGGTAATAATAGAGATTGTATAAGTAGGAAAACTATAAGTGGCATCGTTACTTTTTTGTTGAATGTAAGAAATTATGTTGTTATGTGTTTCATCAGAAGGTTTCTGTAAATTGGAATTTTACGATTATGTTTTTCAGAAATAAGGTCATTTTTATTTTCGCGGCGATTGCGTTGGCAATTAAAATATTCTCTCTTGATTCATCTTTGGTTGAGCGATACTATTCTACAGGGATCTATCCCTATATAGCTTCTGTACAAAGAATACTTTTTGGATGGATACCTTTCAGTATAGGTGATGTTTTTTATGGGGCCATTATTATTTTGTTAATTAAACAGGTGGGCAGGTTGATAAGAGCCGTTAAAGAGAAACAGGCCGACAAGTTTTATTTTATACGTGCGGGAAAAAGAACGGTAATGGCAATATTGGTGGTGTATGTAAGTTTTAATTTTTTATGGGGATTGAATTACAACCGCTACGGAATTGATTACCAGATGAAACTGGATAAGTTAAATTATTCTGATACCGATTTAGTGAATGTAACGGAACAGCTTGCTTCTAAATTAAATATGTTGCAGCCTCTGTCGTTAAAAGAAAGAAATAGGCTGGATAGAAAAAAGAATTTATTTGCGGGCGCTATTGATTCATATACATCACTGGCGAATAATAATTCTATAATTAAATATAATTTTCCTTCTGTTAAGCCTTCTATTTATAGTTATCTCGGAAATTATTTAGGATTTACAGGTTATTACAATCCTTTTTCGGGAGAGGCACAGGTAAATACTACTGTACCTGTTTTTGTACAGCCATTTATTACTTGTCATGAAATTGGCCACCAGTTGGGTTATGCAAAAGAAAGCGAAGCGAATTTTGCCGGGTTTCTCGCAGCTTCTTCTTCGGATGATCCGGCATTTTTATATTCTGTTTATTTTGATATGTATGCTTATGCTGCGCGATATTTATATCTGGCTGATTCAAATGCATTGAAACAAATCAGTAATACGTTATCGGAAGGGGTTAAGGATGATATAAAAGAATTGCGTTCTTTTTACAGAAAACATTCAACGCCAATAGAAACGGCGATTGATAAATTATATGCGGAATATCTTAAGGCGAATGAGCAGCCTTCGGGCAGGATGAGTTATAACGAAGTAGTAGCACTGTTAATAGCGTATCATAAGAAGTATGGAAGGATTTAAGGGCTAGCCTGTACTTCCCCTTTAAAAAAGCCCCCGGAATATCATTTAAAACATGGCCGCAGGGGATTTTCTAGAATTTATTCTTCCACATCATGCTTTCTACGGGCCTGTCGGGCTGACCGCTATATTTCGCGTTTTTCTTCTGATTATATTTAACTTCTATCTCCCCGTCCACAGGGAAGTAAATAAGCTGGCCGATAGGCATCCCCTTATAAATCTTTACGGGTTGTTTAACGGATATTTCGAGCGTCCAGTTACCGCAAAACCCCACATCGCCCTTACCTGCTGTAGCATGTATGTCTATTCCGAGCCTGCCGGTAGAGGATTTGCCTTCCAGGAAAGGCACATGTGCATGGGATTCTGTGTATTCAGCTGTGGTACCCAGGTAAAATACATGAGGATATAAAACAAAACCATCTTCCGGGATCTCGAAAGACTCAATTTCATTATGTTTTTTGGCATCCAGTATATGTTCACGGTAAGTAGCCAGCCATTTCCCGAGGTGTACGTCATAGGAGTTGCTGCCCAGGCACTCGCGGTCGTAGGGTTCGATCTTTATTGTCCCTTTTTCCATTTCCTCCAGTATTCTTGTATCCGATAATATCATCTTTGTGTTGCGGTTTATTTTGACAGGCTCTAAATAAATCTTAAATCTGCAATGTAAATCAAAAGAGTGGCAATATTTTTTCAACATACTATTAACGACGATACAAAGCTTGGGATCTGGAAAATAGAAGAGCAGGAGGACTTTTTCCTCAGAAGCGTTCCGCTGAAACGCGAAGTGAGTCATCCGTACAAAAGATTGCAGCATCTTGCCGGCAGGTACCTGTTGCCTGTTTTATTTGATGATTTCCCGCTTGAAGAAATTAAAGTGGCTGATACCCGCAAGCCATTCCTGCACGATGAAAAATATCATTTTTCCATATCGCATTGTGGTAATTATGCGGCCGCGATTGCCAGCGATACCCATAGGGTAGGGATCGATATCGAACTGGTTACCTCCAGGCTTTTGGGTATCAAACAGAAATTTTTAAATGAAGAGGAGCGCGGACACATACAACAATGGGAGGATTTTCCGAAAATATATCTTGAACTGGTAACCATGTTATGGAGCGCCAAAGAAGCTATTTATAAATGGTATGGCGATGGTAAATTAAATTTTAAAGAAGACATGCGATTAAACGGTCCGATCATTTATGAAGCGGATAACTGGATAACCATGTCGTTTGCATTTAGCAAACTGAATATTGTAAAAGAATTAACGATAAATGCAAAAACAATGTCCGGGCTCGTTCTTACATATGTAGTAAGTTAATTATTCCCCGGTGTTTTCTTCATCGGAGCCCTCAAGCAAAGGAATTGTGGTTACTGATGAACCTGCAATCCCTTTTATTGAACCGTACATCCCCGATGTGTTAATTAATACTTTTTCCAGTTGTTTTTCCCTTTCCTTCCACATTTTCTCCATTTGGATTCTTTCTTTAATAATTGAATTTCTCATGGAAACAAATCCTTCTACGATCGCTTCTATCTGCTGACGAAATTCTGTTCCTGTAAGAAAATCATACAGCATATGCATTTTTTCTCCTTTATTTTCTTCTGATCTTTTTGTTTCAGCTATTCTGATGATTGCATTACGTAACGCGCTTGTTAATGCAGATACTTCTTTAAATGTACATATCCAGACTCCCTCTCTTTCTCCAAAACAATCCATATTTTTTGGAAATACATTCGTAACAAGGATCGCCACATCCGCCTGTTTATTACGCATATCGTTCCGGAGTTTTTCGATCCAGTTATTATTCCATCCTTTTGTTCTTTTGCTTTCGAAAATTATTTTACCGTATTCAATTCCTGCAGGATTGCGAACGATCTGCATACAATCTGCACCCTCAACACCTTTTCCTACTTCAGTTATCAGGTCATGAGGAAATTGTTCGCGCAATATTTCTTCGAGCAATAATTCCTGCGCTTCACCTTGTAATTGCATAGAGCCCTGTTCGGCCTTCCGGCGCATTTCTTCAGCAAGCTTTTTCTGGTCGTCCAGTTGTTTTTCGAGTTCCTTAAGCTTCATTTGAAACTCAGTTTCCTTTAATTCTATCTTTTTGGTTTCTTCATTTCTTATTTGTTCTGATAATAATGCACGCTCTTCTATCATTTGCTTTTGCAGGGTAATCTGCAGGTCTTGTTCCCTGGCCAGTAGTTCCTGCTCTTTTTTCAGGTATTCCAGTTCCTTGCGGCGGGATTCTTTCAGCTTCTCCTCATTGCTTTTATTGGCCTCGGTAAGCATCCGGACCTGGTTTTCGAAATCGCCGGAGATATCTTTTCTTAGCCCCTGTTCCAATGAAATACGTATTTTATTCTTTTCATCTGCGAACTTTTGGACAAGGTCCTGTTCGCGTTTTTTTATTTCCTCATCCTTTTGTTTCTGGTAAGTGAGCATTTTTTCGCGTAATTCTCTTTTATATTCTTC
>CAYLVR010000129.1:0-9705 GCA_964387165.1 uncultured Chitinophagaceae bacterium
ACAATGCAACGGATAGGATTAATTTCAGATACACATCATTATCTTGATGACGCTGTATTCAATTACTTTGATCAATGTGATGAAATATGGCATGCAGGTGATTTCGGTACGAGCGAACTTGCAGATAAATTATCAGCATTCAAGCCATTAAGAGGAGTTTACGGAAATATAGATGGGCAGGATATAAGAAGAGTTTATCCTGAAGTACTGTCATTTAAATGTGAAAGTGTTAAGGTGTTGATCAAACATATTGGCGGGTACCCGCCTAAATATAATCCATCCACATTACCACTTATTAAAAGCACGCAGCCACTTTTATTTATTTCTGGACATTCACATATCTGCAAAATCATTTACGACGATAAATTAAACTGCCTGCATATGAACCCCGGAGCTGCCGGCAAACAGGGTTGGCATTCTATCCGCACAATTATCCGTTTTACAATTGATGATAAAATAATTAAAGATGCAGAAGTAATTGAACTGGGGAAAAGGTAATAAATAACACTTACGTTTATAAAGAGGCCTGGTTTTGAATAACCAGGCCTCTTTATAAATACCAATTTTAATAATTAATTATCGCACTATATTTATTTTTTTAACTTCTACCTGGCCTTCTTTTCTTAATTGAACCAGCAATGTACCAGATGCTTTATTATTCAAATTGATTTTTTCGCGATGCAGCCCCTGGCCGGTAATTGCCTGCCTGTAAGATCAGTTACTGTGAACATCGCTTTTTACCTTTCTCTAAATAGAAATTAGTTTCAAATATTCCTTTATTAGGATTGGGTGCTCCTCCGGTCTGCCCCGAAAAACTGCCCTGCGGTAAACCATTCCAGGCAGATCCTGCCGTACTGCATAACAAACCCTGCGATTCGCAGGCATCTATATAACCCTGGTTTTTGTAGACCGGATCATTATTGTAGTTGGGTCCATTATAAGCATCGATACCAACCTGGCGGCCGTTATCGAAACTATTGACCATGCTGTTATCTTCACTGCTTTTCGAAACATAATCAATAGCTCCGCCGTAACCGAGCTTGAACCCGATTTTATAGGTCCCATTGTCGATGTAAGCATAGTCATTACTATTTGTAATAGCTGGTTTCAGCTAATTCTATTATCAATATTATTAAGATTTCTTTAACAAATTGTGCTATGCTGTGAGAAGTAGTTTCCTCTTCATCTTTCAAACCACTTATTTTGATGGGCCATATTCATGACTTGGCCCTTTATTGTACATGCAGCTTTTGATAAATATTAGCGATATGGCTCCGAACCAGGCATACAAATTATGTATTTCCTGCACCTCCTGAGCATGCGGATCAAAAAATCTTATATTTAAGAAAAATAAAAGAAAGTCTTTTATAATTACCATGACTCTGCTTACACTCATAGAAATTCTGGGTACATTTTCGTTTGCAGTTGCCGGTGCTTATGCAGCTATGCAAAAAAACTTTGACCCATTTGGCGTATTGGTAGTTTCATTTGTTGCCGCAATTGGCGGAGGAACGCTAAGGGATATATTAATTGGCGATCTGCCTGTAAAATGGTTAAGTAATAATACAATAATCATGACGATTATCTGTGCAGTATTGCTTACCATCATTTTTTCACGCTGGATAAAAAAGTTTCAGAAAATGCTGCTTATTTTCGATGCCATTGGGCTCGGTTTATTCACCATGGCAGGTATCAGCAAAGGAATATCGCATGGATTTTCTCCTGGAATTTGTATTGCGCTGGGAACTATTACCGGCTGTTTTGGCGGGGTAATTCGTGATGTGATGTTAAATAACCTGCCATTAATATTTCAAAGAGAAATTTATGCATCCGCATGTATTGCCGGAGGTATCCTGTTTTTTATAATACAGGGAACTACAATTGCAACAGGCGTAGAAGATGCTGTTATTATTCTTGTAATTGTCCTTATCAGGCTTCTTGCTGTATATCGGAACTGGTCTTTACCGAAAGTGTATAAAGAGAACACGATTTAAATTTATGTGAATTGTACCATGCCACCTGACATATTATGCGTCTGGCCATTATTTTAATAATTTCTGTATGCTGAGTTAAAGCGCCTGCAAAGGGCTGCCTGAAGACTATCACTCAGGACATCATCACGAATAAAATTAACGGTTTAAAAAAAGGGGTAATAACTACCGTTCGGCTATGTTTCCAGCAATTCAATATGTTTTAGCATCGTTAATTTATCGCCTGGTGTTACAGCCAGTTGTTCTGCTTTTTTATAATTATAAATAGCTTTAGCGTTATCAATACCCGTATACAGGTAGCCGAGTAAAGCATAATAAAAATGAATGTCTAAAGATGGAAGTTTGAGCGCCTCAGCTAACGCATTTTCTTTTCCATAAACTTTAGACAATGCGTAAGTACGATTAAGCGCCGCGACAGGAGAATATTCCATAATTACCAACTGGTTATAAAGTTCAAGTATATTTTCCCATTTTTCTTTTGTCTCATCCTTGCGCGTGTGCCAGTAGGCAATGCCGGCCTCTAAATGGAACCTGGTAATTTGATTACCGGAAGCGGCCTGTATTAAATAATAATTGCCGAGATCCATTAATTCCCTGTCCCATAAATTTTCGTCCTGATCATCGTATAAAATAATCTGTCCATTATTATTTATTCTTGCGTCAAACCTCGAAGCGTGAAAGCACATCAGCGCAAGCAATGCATTTACTGAAGGCTTGTTGGTCTTTTCATTGCGAAGTAAAATTCCCATAAGACGCATTGCTTCATCGCAAAGATCTTTTCGCAAAACACTGTTCTGAGAAACGGAATAATAACCTTCAGAAAACAATAGGTACAGGGTTATCAATACTGTATCCAGTCTTTCGCCAATTTCAACAGTTGTGGGTTGTTCAATTTTTATCTGTGCCTCTCTTAATTTTTGTTTCGCGCGCTGTAATCTTTTATAGATAACTTCTTTATTTACCAGGAAAGCATCCGCAATTTCCTGGATACCAAATCCACATAATAAATTCAAGGCAAGGGAAACCTGGCTTTCAGAAGAAATACAGGGGTCACATACCGTAAAGATCATCGCCAGCTGGCTGTCGGCAATATTTTTCTCAGAAAGATCCATTTCTATTTCCTCTGAGAAAGCAGCAGTGCTTTTAATGTTCACTGAAACTTTCTGCTGAAAAACAGTGTTGTGTTTAATATAATTCCTGGTTTTATTTTTTGCTACAGTATATAACCAGGCAACAGGATTCTCGGGTATGCCCTTAACGCTCCAGTGTTCGGTAGCTGCAAGAAAAGTCTCGCTGACGATGTCTTCAACGTTTTCAATGTGATCAATACCAAACATAACCCCCAGCACTGATATCATTTTCTGATATTCAGTACGAAATAAATAAGGTATCAATTCCGGTTCGCTCATATTGTGGGTACCGCCATACGCACTTCTACAACTGCCCCCCACTCAAGTACGGGACAACCCTTTGCAATTTCCACGGCTTCATCATAATCATTCGCCCTGATAAAAAATAATCCCCCGATCGATTCTTTTATCTCTGCATACGGACCATTAATTACCGTGTTACCGCCCTTAACCACCCTGCCATCCAGGTCCCATCTTTTTGGTGGATTGACAAGTTTATTCTGTGCCGCGATAGACGCTATCCATTCCTGGAAAGGTTTGATAGAAGCCTGCATTTGCTCAGGAGAAGGACTGGCATCCTTGCTTTTTATATCCCTGTGTATAGCTATTAGAAACTCATTCATAATTATTGATTTTAAGTGTTCAAATTTATCCAAATTGCCCAACTCTGTAAGTTCCTATTCCATTTGGGAAAGCCAAATTAACACGGTTCCAGGTATTAATTGTTGTAACGGCCATGGTGAGATCGATTAATTCCTCTTCTCCAAACACAGTTGCTGTTTGTTGGTAGATCTCATCAGGAATATGGCAGGCGGTAACTGCTTCCGCCCAGGCCAGCGCTGCGCGCTCTTTTTCATTGAAGTAAGGGGTTTCGCGCCATGCGCTTAACCCATATAGCCGTTGTTCTGTTTCACCTCCTGCACGCGCATCTTTTGAATGCATATCAAGACAATAGGCGCATCCATTAATTTGCGATACACGAAAATAAACCAGGTGTAGCAGACTTTCTTCCAGTGTAGTTTTTTTCAGGTAGCCGCCCATCATAAACAGCGGTTTTAGAGCATCCTGACCCTTTACCTGCACATTTAATCTCTTTTCCATTATTAATCAGTTGAGTTAAAAATAAATAACAACTGAAAATACAGGATTGGACAATGCGGACAAGAAAGATTATAAATTTATTCCATCTGAGGCTTCAATCCGGGTGATAGGTTATAATTATATTATACCCATGGGTTGTCAGTTTAAAAAAAAGGATTTTTTACTGCTGCCTCTTTTATGAAATGTCTTAAGTGTTTCACCAGCTTCTATTCCCAGGTCAGCTTCAATAATATCGGTACCTGTTTCAATCATTCTTTTATAGCCTGCTCTTAAAACCGCCGTGTCCTTATCAGCCGATTTAATAAAAGTTCTGTCAATAGTTCTGGAACTCCCGGTGATACACATTGACCCTTTATCATGTATCATATTATAAATGGCTGGATCTGTTGGCTGTGTGTGCGTTACAAAAGCCACCACATTCGACCATGAAACGCCTGTACTGTCAAAACAGCACGTTTGTTCAGCGCTTCCATAAATAAGCGGCACCCATAAGTGCAGCTTCTTCTCCCAGCATAGCGGGTTTTATTTCAAAACTAAACCCTGTCTTTTTCATTGTATCAATAATTGAAGGAACAAAATGATCCCATGCTTTTGCAATATTTCCACCTATAACTACCACTTCAGGAGATTGATCGATATATCTTTTGTTTAATATCCTGTATAGATTATTGCCAAACTTCTCAAATACCATTTTAGCATCTTTATCATTTGGACACAAGTCTGCGATAGCTTTTACATTAGATACCTTTTTCCCGGATATCTTTTCATATTCATAAATAATCCATCTTGCTGAAGCATAATCTTCACATTTGCCGGATTCAAAATCCGTACAGTATAAATCGCCCTCTTCTAAATTATTATTATAGTATGCTGCTGAGCCAAGCCCGGTCCCCAATGTTATGGCAACGATATTATTGAAGTGTTGTGCGGCTCCTGCTTCCTTTTCTCCGAGTAAATATGCTGATGCATCATTGATCAGTTTAATATTACCGGGAGATATATTTAATTCAGCAGCCAGCATTTCTTTTACATTCAACCTATATAAACTCTCGTATTTGTGTAATCCTTTAATTAAACTAATACCATTTTCATAGTCAAAAGGCCCGGGCATGGCGATACCAATTTTGTTTATAGGTTTATTTATTTTTTTGTGCGCCTCACTGATAACATTTGCCCAGGAACTGATAACATTTTCTTTATCGAGTGAAGTATCTATATGTGCCCTGCTACTACTTTCTGTAATGATATTGTTCTGTTCAATATCTATAAGGCACACAGTGATATGCGTTCCACCAATATCTACTCCTGTTATTAGATTTTCCATTTATTTATTTAACAGGGGGAAGCGAACCCGTTCCCCATTCTTTATTTGGTTTGTCGCCCATCCATAATTCAAGTTGTCCGCCTTTAATAAAATCATTATGCCTGAACCAGAAATCATTCTGGGGACCACCGTTTAATTCGGCACGCTGAATGTAGTAATTCTTCTCGCTGTTATTATACGTTTTGATCACAAATTGTTTCCCTGGATAATATTTATTATCGAGATGAATAATCACTTCATCAAATATCGGCGATGTGATATCATACACAGGATCCTGTGATTGGTTTCCCATAATATTAAATAATCCAATAGACATCAAGGCGCTTACACCTCCCATCTGACCCTGGTCCTCATCATGACCGCCATAGCCAAGGTCAGGTGTTGTGCCGCCGTACGCCTGTTTTTGTACCTTTCTTACCCAATACTGTGTAAGCCATGGCTTACCTCCATAAGAAAACACATGGGCATTGGAACAACCAGGCTGGTTCGCATAACTTACATATCCGTCATTATAACCAAACACAAAATCGCTCGGTTCCGCCTTTTCAAAAGCATAATTTAATTTATTACAGAAACTATCAGTGCCACCCATCATTTTTACTAATTCAGGAATTGCATGCGATACGCCCCATGTTCCCTGCCAGGCATTAGCTTCTATCCATCCCTCTCCGCTTAACGGATCATCGTGCATAAATTTACCGGCTTTGTCTTTCGGAAATAATAACCCCTGCTTTGGTTCAAAACAATTTTTCCAGCTTGCTGCGCGGTTATTAAAAAATGTATAGTCCTTTTTCTTTCCCAGCTTTGCTGCCATTTGCGCTATTCCCCAATCCTGGAAAGCGGCTTCGATAGTAATTCCTGCGTTACCGGGCCACCATTTATTTTTTGTGTAGAATTCGATATCTTCTTTTGAGCCCAGCATCCCGCCAGGTAAATGATTTCGTTTGAGTACCTGGAAGGCATGTTGAGGATCGGTTTTTTTAAGTAACCCCTTCATGTAAGTGCTGACTATTAAATTAGAAGTGGGACAGCTAGTCATTATATATGAATATCCTCCGCCTGATGGTCCTCTTGGTAACAAATATCCGTTGTTAGCATATTCGATCATAGATCTCGAAAAGTCATCCATTATCTCCGGCCAGGCCAATCCCCATAAAATATTCAGGTTCCAGTGTGTTAACCATAGTGCATCGGAATTATACATATTAAATCCCTTTGCATTTTTAATCTTAAAAACAGCATCCGTAAAGGTGCCTTCGCGTTTTCCTGTTGTTCTGTCGGGATAATCTCCCGATACATCATTTATTTTATGGCGGCCAAGTAATACATGCCAGAGATCGGTATAAAATTTAATTTTTTGTGCTGTCGTTCCACCCTTTACTTCCATTCGTCCCAGCCACTCGTTCCATATTTTAAGTGCGTTATTTTTTACTTCATCAAAATCCCATGTCTGGCATTCAGTATCCAGGTTATTTCTTGCATTTTTTATGGTAGTATATGAAAGACCTATTTTCATTTTCACCTGGTCTCCTTTTTTCAAATCGAATGCAGCGGCAATGGCCAGGCTGTCGCCCTGCACTTCTGTAATGTTTGTGGAAGCATTACTTCCTTTCCATGCGTCAACTGAATTAAAAGGTTTGTCGAATCTGGCGACAAAAAATATTTTAACGTCTTTAGGACCGCCCCAGTAACGTTTTACAGTACTGAAACTACCTTCGATCTCTGTGTCACTAACTTTTGTTATTTCAGCATTTTTCATAGTGGCCTCCGCAAGATATCCGCCAAGATTAATAATTATCCGGGCCCTGGCATCTGTCGTATAAGTAAAGCGGTAAAAGCTTACTCTTTCGGTAATTGTCTGTTCTGTCCATATTTTATTATTACGAAGAAATACCCGGTGATATCCGGGCTGGGCAATTTCATCATCGTGACTAAAAGTAGATTTCCATCCTTTCTCGCCAAGTGAAGGATTTTCATTTTCAGTTGCAGGCATAATTTCAACTCCCGAGATCATCCACTCATGTAGTTGGCCGAATCCCAATATTTCCGTTTCATTATAGTTATATCCACCTCCCCATTGATTTTTATTACGTGTATGAGGGGCTGCGCTGGCCATACCGAAAGGCAGGCTTCCGGTTATAAAAAATATATAACGCCCCCTGTTTGTTTCGATATAAGGATCGACCCATGAAACAAAATCGGTATTCTGTTCAGGGGCGGCAAAAACCTCTATTTCAGAAAAACCTATATCCCTGCCAGTGCCATCATTTACGATAAACTTTACCCAGGTTACAGAACGTGATGGAAAATGAATGGCTTTACCACTACCATCTGCCGGGATCTGGTTAACCCATATCTATGAACTATCGCTGAATAATAATTTACCTCCGGCAATATTTTCTTTTAATGAAGCGCGGTCATATAAAACGACCCTGTTAATAATATATGGTTTATCCCAGGTTAACTGTATCCAGGGAAAGCGTACATATCCCCAATCTGTTGTTACACCTTCACATGCCCATTCACCTTTACCATCAACGCCAATTATTCCATCTGTAATTTTATCGTGGTTAAATTCCGCGCTTGATGAAGTGGATGCAGACACTTTTGCTGCAGGCGCAATATTACCCGGCCCTGCAAGAAGATGAAAACTTACGAATAATAAAGTCGAAAAAGTTAACAGGTGTTTCATCGGTGTATTTTTTTATCTTTTATTTTCTACCGTGCGTCGCCAGAGGCTCAGCCGGCAGCACGATGGAAGTTCTCATGTAAAAATTTACATGAACGTTTCATAATTCAATTTTAGATATGTGCCATCTTCCGAGATTGGCAATAAACAATTCCTTTTTTTCTTTTATCCGGAAAGCCATGTTAGTGGGATTGCAGATCGTATGCGATTCCCAATCATGTATAAGTACTTCCGTTTTACCTTTGGTTATTTTAAAAATAGTATTGGGTGCATAACATGAAACATAAATATCATCGCCGTTAATTGCAATCCCATCCGGACAGGTTTCGGAGAATTCAGCCAATACTTTTCTTTCTCCTGCGCTTCCATCTGGTTGTATGGCAATACTTTCAACACCAGGCAGCCATGTGCAAACCACATACAGCAATTGTTGTGTTGATGAAAGCGCCATTCCGTTTGCAAAACTGAATGGTCCCTGGTGCCATATTTCTCCTTCGCCAGATGAAGTAAATTTATATATGCATCCGTTTACCTGCCTGAAATTACCACTATCGGAAACATATAAATCGCCCTGGTTATCAAATACGGCATAGTTCGGAGTAATAAATTTTCTTGTGCCTCCATCCGAAAATAACGATAATGATTTTGAACGCAGGTCGTACTTCCAGACACATTTCTTTTTCAGATCGCAGATGGCCAGCCATGAAGCATCAGGAGAAAAAGATATGCCCAACACAAATCCTCCTGTATTAGTAATTTCTTCAATCAATTTTCCATCAGCAGATATTTTATATACCTGACCGCCCTCTCCTCCGGCCCACACCGTTCCGTCAGGATGCACTGCAACACATTCAGGATGATCAAGGCCATCGGCGAAAATGGTAATATCATTTATTGTTTTAATCATTTATTCCTTGGTGTTGCCCAACGTTGATTATCATTTAATACACTGAACCAATCTTTTCTGAAAGGATCGCGGTCGTATTGATAACCACCTGTTTCTTTATAATATTCGTTGTATTGTTTTAATTTATCCTGATTCAATTCAACGCCAAGGCCGGGGGCTTTTGGCAAATCAATACTTCCATTTATATATTTCATTTTACCACCATCAATAATATCATCGGTGAGATGATGGTAATGAGCATCGGCCGCAAAAGATAAATTAGGTAATGCAGCGCCCAGATGCAGCATGGTAGCTAACTGAATCCCAAGTTCACCTGAACTGTGAACAGCTATACCCAATTGCATTTTTTCACAAACTATTCCAGCTTTCCACGCCTGTCTTAATCCGCCCCAGAATGTAGTGTCGAGTAAGATCACATCAATCGCATCATTTCTAAAACATGAGGCAAGCTGTTCAAAGTTCACCACAACGGTATTTGTTGCAGTAGGTATATTTATCCTGCTTTTAACGCGTCGCATTCCTTCAAGTCCATAAGTAGGATCTTCAAAATAATCATTAGGCAA
>CAYLVR010000129.1:9715-10260 GCA_964387165.1 uncultured Chitinophagaceae bacterium
TGCTATACGTATGGATTCTTCGACACTCCATATTGCATTAGGATCGATGCGAACTTTATGTTCGGGTAAAGCGGAAGAGATAGCGCGCAATACTTCTATTTCGTGATCAGGATGAAATACGCCTGCTTTTAATTTATGAGAAGTAAATCGCTGCCCGATAATAGTTTCATTTAATTCAATTAAATCCGTATTCGTTCTGCGACGGCACGTTCATCGGGTTATTCATACTTCGCATGTGCATATCAATGCCTCCGCTGATATTAAAACAGGTAAATGTGTTAATGAAAGTTTTAAGATAAATTACGGGTATAGCTTAAGATACAATGATTCATTGAAAATTTCCCTTTAATACAAGAATAAACTGTAAATGCAGGACCGTAGTTATTGGTTGTTTGATAAAACAAGGATTGCTATTTTTCATTTTAAAAACTGACTTATATCCTGGTCAAAATGACCCATATTTGTTTTAAATATAGATCAGTTTGACCAGTCCTGAAAAAGCTATACACTAAAATCTAGTGTATGTACAATTTACCAAAGGTTCC
>CAYLVR010000130.1:0-10223 GCA_964387165.1 uncultured Chitinophagaceae bacterium
GCAACAACAGTTCTTTCAGGCGCACCGAATTTTGCACCGATTGCTGCAGGTAATGCAAATCCCATCGTCCCCAATCCACCCGAGGTAATATTACTTTTAGACTGGTTGAATTTTGCATAGCGGCAGGTAACCATCTGGTGCTGACCAACATCAGTTACAATTATTGCGTCGCCATTGGTTAATGCATTTAATTCCTTAATTACTTCACCCATCGTCAGGATATCCGAATCGGGATTTAATTCGTTGTAGATAACCGTATCAATTTCCTGCTGCATGCAATCCCTGAATTTCGCTACCCATTCTGAATGATCCTTTTTCTTCATTAACCTGGTAAGCATCGGTAATGTTTCTTTACAATCACCCCATACAGGAACTGTGGTTTTAACATTTTTATCTATCTCTGCAGGATCAATATCAAGATGAACAACTTTAGCCTGCTTTGCGTATTTATCCAGCCTCCCTGTAACACGATCATCGAAGCGCATACCAATAGCGATCAACACATCACATTCGTTCGTTAATACATTGGGGCCATAATTTCCATGCATGCCCAACATACCTACATTTAAAGGATGATCAGTTGGAATAGCACTAACGCCCAGTATCGTCCACGCAGCAGGAATACCTGAATGTTCGATGAAATTCTTAAATTCATTTTCAGCTTTTCCAAGAATTACTCCCTGCCCCCAGATAACAAATGGCCTTTCTGCGTTATTAATTAATTCTGCAGCCTGTTCAATATATTCTTTACGCACTTTTGGTTTTGGGCGATAGCTGCGTATATGATTGCACTCCTTATATTCATCGCAACTGAATTGCTGTAACTGTGCATTTTTAGTAATATCAATTAATACCGGACCGGGGCGACCGCTTTTGGCAATATAAAATGCCTTCGCTAATACCGATGGGATCTCGGTAGCGTCCGTTACCTGGTAGTTCCATTTAGTAACAGGAGTGGTAATATTAATTACATCAGTTTCCTGGAATGCATCTGTCCCCAATAAATGTGCAAATACCTGCCCGGTAATACATACTAAAGGAGTACTGTCGATCTGTGCATCAGCTAAACCGGTCACCAGGTTTGTTGCTCCTGGTCCGCTTGTAGCAAATACCACCCCTACTTGTCCTGACGCCCTCGCAAAACCCTGGGCGGCATGAATTCCTCCCTGTTCGTGACGAACAAGGATATGTTTTAATTGATCACGGAAATCGTACAGGGCATCATAAATAGGCATGATCGCACCACCGGGATAGCCGAATATTGTTTCGACACCTTCTGCAATCAACGCGCGCAATACAGCTACCGAACCAGTCATAGTTGTTTGCTTTGATTCTTGTGGTGCAGGGATAACTGCAGTGTCTTGTAATGTGCTCATAATTGTTTTATTATTCTTCGTCCGTTACACAACCTTCTGCGGCGGTTTTAACGGATCTTGCATATTTAAATAAAATTCCCTTTGTTGCTTTTAATGCAGGTTGTTTCCACCCCTTCTTACGCGCTGCAATTTCTTCATCACTAACGTGAAGGTTTATGCGATTTGTTTGTGCATCGATGGTAATACGATCATTATCTTTTACGAACGCGATCAATCCACCATCGTACGCTTCGGGAGTGATATGCCCCACAACAAATCCATGTGTACCGCCACTGAACCTTCCGTCTGTAATTAATGCTACAGATTTTCCCAATCCGGCGCCGATAATTGCAGAAGTAGGTTTCAGCATTTCAGGCATACCAGGCGCTCCCTTAGGACCAACCTGCCTGATGACGACCACATCCCCCTTCTGTACTCTTCCTGAACTTATTCCTTTAATTAATTCAAACTCTCCATCAAAAACTCTTGCAGGGCCTTCAAATACTTCACCCTCTTTACCAGTAATTTTTGCAACACTTCCTCCTTCAGCAAGATTTCCATATAATATCTGTAAGTGGCCTGTTTTCTTTAAAGGATTTTCCAAGGGAAGAATTATTTTCTGCTGATCAAAATCAAGACTGGGAACATCAGCCAAATTCTCCGCTATTGTTTTTCCTGTAACGGTCAAACAATCTCCATGTAACAATCCATTCTTCAATAAATATTTCATTACTGCGGGTACGCCACCATACTGATGCAAATCCTGCATTAAATATTTTCCGCTAGGTTTAAAATCAGCAAGCATTGGGATACGATCGCTTACCGCCTGGAAATCATCCTGCGTTAATGGAACGCCTACACTTTTTGCCATTGCAATTAAATGTAATACTGCGTTTGTACTTCCGCCTAATACCATGATAGTAACCATTGCATTTTCAAATGCTTTGCGCGTCATTATATCAGATGGCTTGATATCTTTTTCCAGCAGGTTTTTAATTGCTTTCCCAGCGGTAAGGCATTCTTTCTTTTTATCTTCACTTAATGCAGGATTAGAGGAAGAATATGGCAGGCTCATTCCTAATGCCTCAATTCCTGCAGCCATTGTGTTTGCAGTGTACATGCCCCCGCAGGCACCTGCACCAGGGCATGAGTTCTTTACTATATTTTTAAAATCCCCTTCATCTAGCTGGCCCGCCAGTTTTTGTCCGAGCGCTTCAAATGCAGAAATAATATTAAGGTCCTGCCCTTTATAATGCCCGGGTGCGATTGTACCGCCATACACCATTAATGCGGGGCGATTTAAGCGACCCATTGCAATTATTGATCCCGGCATATTTTTATCACAGCCAGGTAATGCAATTACTCCATCATAGTATTGCGCTCCACAAACTGCTTCAATTGAATCGGCAATAATATCGCGACTCACTAATGAATAACGCATGCCTTCGGTACCATTGCTGATACCATCACTTACACCGATAGTATTAAATATTAATCCCACCAGGTTATTATCCCATACACCCTGCTTAACAATTTTCGCAAGTTCATTTAAATGCATATTACATGTGTTACCATCGTAACCCATACTTACAACACCCACCTGTGCTTTCTTTAAATCATCATCAGTTAAACCGATCCCATACAGCATAGCTTGTGCTGCCGGCTGTGTTTCATCCTGTGTAATTGTCTTCGAATATTTGTTCAGTTCGTTTGGCATTTATTTATTTTATTTCAGTTAATCTACCTTCATTGGCCCCTGAAGCTTTAGCGAAGGCTGACCCGCCTGCGCCAAGGCTCTGGCGGGTAATAAAAAACCCGCCTTTTTGGAGGCGGGTTGCTATTTCGATTTATTAAATTTATTAAGCTATAATCCACCTCCATGTATTACCGGAATAATAATAATCACGACCACAATAATTACCGTAGTTATAGCACTGATTATATTGATTCCTTTTAACACGTAGATTCGATTATTTATACGAATATACTGCCGCCTTGCGTAAAAACAAAGAACTTTTTTTATGACAGAGGTTGTAGTGGTTGGTTTTCGTAGATGCGGACTTAAAAAATCCTCGTTTCACTTGCGCCAACACTGAAACTTCAGCGCATACGGTCGCGAAACTTCCCCTCTTTTTAAAGAGGAGAATGCCCCTAAATAATAGTCGATTTACTCAGGTTCATATTGCTTTTGTTGATGCTTGAAGGGATACGATTTTCGATGAAATCACGAATAAGATCCCCGATAGTGGATGTTGAATAGCTGTTAACCGGATCAATATCCTTGCTTACAAACCCATGAGCCAATGTCCACTCAACCGCTTTACGTATTAAATCAGCTTCTTCATGCAATTGAAAATGATCGAGCATCATAGCAGCAGACAATATTGAACCCAGGGGATTAGCAATATCTTTCCCTGCAGCCTGCGGATAAGAGCCATGAATAGGTTCAAATAATGCGGAAGAATTTCCAACCGATGCAGAAGGCAGCAATCCGAGTGATCCGCTTATAACACTTGCTTCGTCACTAATAATATCTCCAAACATATTCTCAGTTAATACCACATCAAATTGTTTGGGATTTAAAATAATCTGCATTGCAGCATTATCAACAAACATATAATCCACTTTCACATCGCTGTATTGGGAAGCAAGCTCCTGCACTATTTTTCTCCATAATCTTGAAGTTTCAAGCACATTCGCTTTATCAACAAGCATTAATTTCTTTTTTCTTTTCTGGGCATACTGAAATGCAAGATGGGCCACACGCTCAATCTCTTCCTTGCTGTATGTACACTCGTCGACCGCCCATGTTTTATCCTCGTTCGTTTCTTTTTTACCGAAGTAAATCCCACCGGTTAATTCACGGAAGATGATAAAATCAACTCCTTCAATATTTTTATTTTTTAATGGAGATAAATGCTGAAGGGCCGCATAAGTTGAAACCGGACGGATATTCGCAAATAATCCCAGTGATTTTCTCAGTTTAAGTAATCCCTGCTCAGGACGAACTTTTGCTGAAGGATCATTATCATATTTAGGATGACCAATAGCGCCAAACAATATTGCATCACTTTCCAAACAGATCTTTATTGTTTCGTCGGGCAATGGATTGCCCGTTTTATCAATTGCATCGGCGCCCATTAAACCATAAGAGTAATTAAATGTATGCCCGAATTGCTGGGCAAGCACATCCAGTATTTTAATTGACTGTTGTGTTACTTCCGGACCTATCCCATCTCCCAATATGACTGCTATATTCTTTTGCATCTTTTATTTTATATTTCGCCTCATGGGGCGAGTTAGATTTATTTAGTTCTTCTGTTAACGTTTGCGCCTACCGCGCGGTTAAAATTATTTTTGTTTTTACGAATATTTCAGGCTTTTTCCGGAGGCGAAATATCATCGACTGTGCTCATATTCTTCAATATCTTTTTTAATGCTTAATAAATAATCGATGTCGTCATATCCATTCAACATACAGGTTTTTTTATAATCGTTGATATCAAATTTCTCTGAGCGACCCGTTTTATCTATTGTAATTGTTTGTTCTTTTAAATCAATGGTTAATGTTGTTTCATTTCCATGCGAAAATATTTCCTGTAAAAAATCATCTGTAACCTGTACGGGCAACACGCCATTATTCAGCGCATTATTTTTAAATATATCCGCATAGAAACTCGAAACCACTGCGCGAAACCCATAATCCAGTATCGACCATGCAGCATGTTCACGTGACGAACCACAGCCGAAATTTTTTCCTGCCACCAGTATTTCCCCGGTGTATTGTGGTTGATTCAATACAAAATCAGGTTTAGGCTGATTTTCATCGTCGTTAATATATCGCCAGTCGCGGAATAAATTCTTTCCAAACCCATCACGTGTGGTTGCTTTTAAAAAACGTGCTGGAATTATCTGATCGGTATCGATGTTTTCTATCGGTAGTGGAACGAAACGAGACTTTAATACTGTAAATGCTTTCATTTTATTTTTTAAACCTCCTTCTTTTTCAAAGGGGGAGTTAAATCCCCCTACAATCTTTCTTCATGTTAAACGCTCTAAGCCCCCCTTTTTCAAAGGGGAGGGTTAAATCCCCCTGCAATCTTTCTTCATGTTAAACGCTCTAAGCCCCCCTTTTTCAAAGGGGGAGGGAAGGCGTGTTTTATTTTAATTCCCTCACATCTGTTACAACACCTGTTAGTGCAGAAGCTGCAGCCGTTAGCGGGCTGGCAAGTAATGTTCTCGCCCCTGCACCCTGTCTGCCTTCAAAATTCCTGTTTGAAGTAGAGATACAATATTCACCTGCGGGAATTTTATCTTCATTCATTCCCAAACAAGCACTGCATCCTGCCTGCCTCACTTCAAAACCGGCAGCTTCGAATATTTTATCTAGTCCTTCTTTTTTTACCTGTTCGGCTACCTGCTGCGAACCGGGAACAATCATCACAGAAACCTTATCAGATTTTTTCTTTCCTTTAATTATAGAAGCAACCATTCTTAAATCTTCAATTCTCGAATTAGTACAGCTTCCTATAAATATATGCTGCACCGGCATTCCCAATAAAGGTTTACCCGATTGCAACCCCATATATTCAAGTGCCTTGATAATATTTTTTCTTTCTCCTTCATCGGGAATACTATCAGTACGGGGGATATGCCCTGTAATTCCAATTCCCAATCCGGGGTTTGTTCCGTAAGTGATCATTGGTTCGATATCCGCAGCGTCGATATTAATTTCCATATCGAATTTTGCAGCCTCATCGCTATATAATTCTTTCCACTCTTTTACTTTATTATTCCATTCAACTCCTTTCGGTGCGAATAATCTTCCCTGCATATAATCGAATGTGGTATCGTCGGGAGCGATCATTCCTCCACGCGCGCCCATTTCAATACTCATATTACAAACAGTCATCCGCGCTTCCATACTTAATGCACGTATTGCAGATCCTGCATATTCAACAAAATATCCTGTTGCGCCACTCGCAGATATTTTCGCTATTATATACAAAATGATATCTTTCGATACCACTCCTTCATTTAATTTGCCTTCTATATTGATGCGCATCTGTTTCGGTTTACTTTGCAGCAAACACTGGCTTGCGAATACCATTTCCACTTCACTTGTTCCGATCCCAAATGCGATGGAGCCGAATGCACCATGAGTAGAAGTATGACTATCGCCACAAACTATTGTCATCCCTGGCTGGGTAACACCGAGTTCTGGTCCGATAACGTGAACGATACCCTGGAAAGGATGACCCAATCCGTATAATTCTATATTATGATTCTTACAGTTCTCAACGAGTTTGCTTACCTGCTTGCGGGATAGTTCATCCCGGATAGGTAAGTGCTGGTTAATTGTAGGAACATTATGATCGGCAGTAGCAACAACCTGCTGCGGGCGGAATACCGGAACACCGCGGTTCTCAATTCCTTTAAATGCCTGAGGGCTGGTTACCTCGTGAATAAAATGTTTATCTATATATAATACTGAGGGACCATTGGGAATCGTTTTCACAACGTGTTTCTCCCAAATTTTATCGAAAAGTGTTTTTGACATAATTTTTTATGCTGTTACCGGATTATAAGCTGTCGCCATTTTATGCAGGTCCTCTTCCATCACTTCTTTTTTCTGATCCGCGACTTTAAGAAACTGCTCGTATAATACATCAATATCATTACGGTTATAATCGTATCCTAATTTAAGCAGGCGGTGCGCGAGTGCACTGCGACCGCTGCGGGCAGTAAGTACAATTTTAGACTCTTCCGCTCCTACTTCAACCGGGTTAATTATCTCATAAGTGATTGCTTCTTTCAAAAATCCATCCTGGTGAATACCTGATGAATGTGAAAATGCATTTGCACCAACGATCGCTTTATTGGGCTGCACCGGCATGCGCATGGTATCACTCACCAGGCGGCTCATCGGGTTTAGCATTTTAGCGTTGATGTTGGTGTAAAATCCAAGACTCGCGTGTTGTTTAATGATCATCACTACTTCTTCCAGAGAAGTATTTCCTGCACGCTCGCCGAGACCATTGATGGTCGCTTCGATCTGCCGGGCGCCATTCATAATACCCGCAATAGAATTGGCGGTGGCGAGCCCAAGATCATTATGACAATGACAGGAGATCACCGCCTTGTCTATATTAGATACATTATTTTTCAGGAAAGCTATCTTTTCGCCATACTGTGTTGGCAGGCAGTAGCCTGTGGTATCGGGGATATTCACCGTTGTAGCTCCGGCAGCAATGACTGCTTCTATCACCCGGGCCAGGTATTCATTGTCTGAACGACCAGCATCTTCCGCATAAAACTCGATATCATCGGTGTAGTTACGCGCCCATTTAACGCATTGTACCGCTCTCTGCAGGATCTCATCACGGGTAGAGTTAAACTTACCTTTAATATGGTAATCAGAAGTGCCGATGCCGGTGTGGATACGCGGTCGTTTCGCCTTTTTAATAGCTGCACCCGCTACTTCGATATCTTTCTGTACAGCGCGGGTAAGAGCGCAAACAGTAGCCTTTGTAATGACTTTTGATATCTCTTCGACCGACTTAAAGTCGCCTGGACTCGAAACAGGAAACCCTGCTTCAAGTATATCAACACCCAGTTCTTCCAGTTTAAGGGCCAGTTCCAGTTTTTCGTCTGCATTCAGTTTACAGCCTGGAACCTGCTCGCCGTCGCGAAGTGTGGTGTCGAAAATATAGATTTTATTATCTGCCATAATGTTATATTGGCTAAAAATATCCCGTTTTAATTTCGTTGTGAAATCATTTTTGTGGGTATTTTACATTGCATAAACATCATTGGTAAGCGTCAAATGCAGGCCCAACAAGGATTTTAAGATTTTTAACTACGATGCCCAACAGACAGACAGATTCGCTTTTTCAGCTCATCAAATCCTTACAAAAGGCTGAGAAACGTAATTTTAAGCTATACATTAAAAGGAATTCAGGGGATGAGGATCTGAAGATTGTTCAGCTATTCGATGCATTGGACAAAATGCACGAATATGATGAGAATCAGCTTCTTAAGAACAAAAGTCTTAGGAAACAGCAGCTTTCCAATATTAAGAGTCATTTATACCGTGAAATACTGGCGAGCCTGCGTATCCTCAAAGGTACAGAAAATATTGATTTACAACTGCAGGAGCAGATGGCTTATGCCAGGATTTTATACAATAAAGGCCTGTACCTGCAGGCCCTGAAGCTGTTGGATAGGACGAAGGAAATGGCGCGGACCAACAACCAGTTCACTTTCCTGATGCAGGCGTTATTTTTTGAGAAAAAGATCGAGTCACTCCATATTACCCGAAGCATGCAGGACAGGGCAGATACCTTGACCAACGAATCGGAAGTAGCCAACCAGCGGGTAGTGCGGATTTCGCGCTTATCTAACCTGTCGCTCCAATTATATAGCTGGTACATTAAAAATGGTCATGCCCGCAATGCCGAGGAGATTGAGTCGGTGGAGCAGTTTTTCGAGGACCATCTTCCCGGAAATGCAGATTTTGTTCAGGGATTCTATGAGAAATTATATTTGTATCAGAGTTATTGCTGGTACACGTTCATTCGCCAGGATTGGTTACTATATTATCGATACACTATTAAATGGGTTGGGTTGTTTAAAAAAGAACCCCACATGCTACCTGTTGAAACTTCAAGCTATATAAAGGGCATGCATAATTTATTGAATGCCCATTTTGGATTAAGGAATTACAGCAAGTTTAATGAGGCTTTGAAGGAGTTCCAGAATTTTGCCGATTCGGAACTAAATCATGTGAGCGACAATAACCGGATACAGACTTTTGTCTATTTAAATATTTCATTAATCAATAAACACTTCTTAGAAGGAACCTTCACCGAAGGCCTGGTCCTCGTAGAATATATTAATAATAAACTAGAAGAATACAGTTTGTATTTAGACAGGCACCGGGTGCTCGTGTTTCACTATAAGATAGCTTCATTATATTTTGGCAGCGGTGATCCCGCCAAAGCCATTGATCATTTAAATAAAATAATTAACTGGAAAGTTGATTTAAGAACTGACCTGCAATGTTATTCACGTTTATTGCATTTGATTGCGCATTATGAACTGGGTAATCATCAGTTAGTGGAATATTTAGCACGCAGTGTTTATCGTTTTATGGCCAAGATGGAGCATTTAAGTATTGTGGAAAAAGAGATACTCGAATTTTTGCGTGCCTCGCTGCGCATATCGCCGAGGGAATTGAAAGATGGATTTAAAAAGTTGCTTATTAAATTAAAAGAACACGAAAACGATCCATTAGAGGCTCGTGCTTTTGGTTATTTAGATATTATCTCGTGGCTGGAAAGTAAAATTAATGGTGTTCCCGTACAGGAAGTTATCCGCGCAAAGTACCTGGAAAGGATTGCCTCTTAGCAATTCGCCCTGGCTAGCTCTCCGGTATGTGAACTACTGTTCCCGGCTTGTTCTTCACACATTGGATTGGTTCGGCGTGAAAACTCCTAATTTCGCTGCTCATGTTAACATTAAAAAAATCACTGGGGCAGCACTTTTTGAAAGATGAAACGGTTTCTCAGAAAATTGTGGAGGCGCTGAAGGAAATGCCCTTAAACAATCTGGTAGAAATAGGCCCCGGTGGCGGGGCACTCACAAAATATTTGCTGCAACTGGAAGGCATTAATTTTAAGTGCATTGAAATCGATACGGAAAAGGTGGAGTATTTAAGAAAAACTTATCCGGGATTACAGATCATTCATGAAGATATTTTAGGAGCATCAAAACCTTTTGATGCTCCTTTTACCGTTGTAGGCAACTTCCCATATAATATTTCTACACAGATTATTTTTAAAGTGCTCGACTGGAAAGAATCCGTTG
>CAYLVR010000131.1:0-5821 GCA_964387165.1 uncultured Chitinophagaceae bacterium
TCTTTTACAGCGGGAAACAACAATTCAATAGCAGGAATATCGCTATTGGAAGCTGCAGCATTCATAAATGGAGTATTACCTTCTTCGTCTGCCTGGTTTACGTTTGCGCCCTTGCCCAGGAAATACTTTAATAATTCAACCTGGCCGGGACGACGTACAAGGTAATGCAATGCATTTTTACCTTCTTTATTAACAAAAGCAGGTTTTATTCCAAGACTTTCCAGGTATTTAAATACCTCGATAGTATTAGCACCGCGACGTGAGCCCATTGCCGCCATCACCATTGCATTATCGGTGTGTTTAACGCCTTTAGCCAATAATTTTTTCATCACTTCAATATTACCGGCACGTGCTGCATAATTGAAAGCAGTATTTCCGTTGGCATCACTGCTTTTCAGATCAAGGCCCTTGCTTTGAAAATATGAAGTAAGTGCGAGTTCATTATCACTTCCTACAGTTAACAATAGTGCATTGGCTCCATCATGGTTCAGGTCTTTTTTCAGATCTACACCATTTGCAATAAGCAGATCATATACTACTGTATTTTTTTGTCCGCCCCCTGCAGCAAATGTTAACGGGGATGCGCCATGGCTATCCTGTATGTTTGTTTTTGCTCCTTTCGACAATATATATTTCATCACTTCTGTATTGCCTTTGCTGGCTGCCCAGAAAATGTATGTTCTGCTATCGTGCGTGAGCCTGTTTACGTCGTTGCCATTTTGTTCAATCAGGTAAATGATCGACTCGTTAGGGGCATCAGCATTAATTGCCATAACAACCGGATCAAATGAGTTTGCATTCATTTCAGAAGAACTATGTCCTTTAGCGATCTCTGTTTTTATAGCATTCACATCCGGCTTGGTTTGCCAGAAAGATGCGTTGAGGAATGTATTTTTATGCTGAGGTGCCGTACGCGCAGGCGCTCCCCCACCCTGGGCCATAGCACAAAAAGAAGAGATGGCAAAAAGACCGATTAATGCATATTTCATTTTATTATTTTTATCATTTATCGAAATTGGTGAAATTGCAAAAGAAGTCGCTTGCAAAACGACTTCTTTTAAAATATTCTTTATACTATTTTCGGTATATTTTAATAAGCCCCAATATAACGGTTACCTGTTTTGTTGATTAATTTCGCACCAACTGACATGGTCCCTGTTTTTCTGTTGAAAACATAAATGTTACCATCCAGACCCACGCCTGTAACCGGAACAAATACGTCATCACCACTTATTGCTATATTCTGATGCTGTCCGAAATTCAGGTTTTCGCCATTCGGAACATTCATTTTTGTTGCTGTTTTAGCGTTCAGATCTACACGCGCAATATATCCTCCGGTGCGTGAAGATCCTGATCCGGAAGAGTTAGGGCGAACGAGGCTGTACACTACATAACCGATACCATCACCTACATATATCCAGGTTTCAACATAAGTATCAGTTTCTCCCAAAGCCTGGTCGAGGCTGAGAGCATATGAGTTATCGTAATCATTCGTTGCACTGCTGATTCTAAGAATTTTAGCTCCTCCATTACCAATACCTTCACCATGCGTTGCCTGGTAAACATTACCATCTGTACCTACAAACATCATTTTACTACGGTAACCGTTGTTATTACCTGTTGCCTGTGTGGAAGTGATAATTTTAGGATTATCGAGATTAGGATAATCCACCACCAGGGTTTTTGTTCCACCTCTAACTGAATTATCGGCAGCAAAAACCGGGCTTCCGCTTGCATTGTATGATAAAGCCGAAGTATTATATTTACTGATAGAAGCTCCGATAAATACTTTATTACCAGCTTTGTTGATTACAGGAACATCAATACGGCCGCTATAATATCCTGCTGCTTCATCTTCTTCGGATAATGCCAGCGGAAATTCAGCTGTTTTTAAAATTCTCGGGTTATCAAGATCAAGCGCTACCACACGTGCGGTTCCTCTTGTGTATTTATACACATGATTTGGCGCTGTGCCTTCGGTAACAGTAGTTACGCCAGTTGCATGAACGGCAATACCAATTCCGGGAGCAGCAATTACCCAACGTGGAGAAGTGCCTGCATAAGGCTCGATGTCAACCTCCACGCCTGTGCTCTGGAAACTTGCCTGTCCTAAAACATTGTATTTATTGAATATTCCTCCATCGTCTCCTGTGTACTGAATATTGTACAGGGATTTACCGTCGGCAGAAGCCTGTAAACGAGCAGTACGTGACGATTTTACGTGCATTCCATTATCAAATACATTTACTGATACATCTGGATTTTTCGCGTCTGCCACTTTTATGCTATACACCATTGTTCCCGCGTTACCATCTCCCGGCTCTTCATCCATTAATGCTCCGGATAAAGTGATCCAACGGTCGGCGTCTTCGGGAGGATCAATTATATTATCATCGTCCTTTTTACAACCGGCTAATGTTAAAACTGCTATTGCAGCTCCGAACATCATAATCTTAAATGGGTTCCTCTTCATTTTTATTTGATATTTATTATTTGTTTAATTATTAAAAGTGACCAATTGTATAATTCAGTTTTGCATACACTCCTCTTCCTGGTTTCTGAACACCGAAGTTGTCATAGATCTCTGAGTTGAAAATATTTTTAACATCAATACTCACTACAAATTTTTTGTCGGGAAATCTATAATTAGCTCCAATGTCATGAGCAAATTGTGTTGGTGTTGTGAACCATTCCGATTGTGGCCAGATAATTCTGAATGGCGCCACGTATCCGAAATTGTAAAAAATATTCATTATTGAAGATTTCTGCAAAACATTATTGAGCCTGTACTGTGCATTTCCGTTCATTGTAAAAAACGGTTCATTAGGCAATTGTTTATTATAATATTGAGAAAGGCGTTGGCCTGTTGTTAAATCAAATTCCTGTTTGTATAAAGAGTTGAACTTAGAAAAAGTAAAGATGAAGTTCAGCTTGTTATTATACATATATCCTAATTCACCTTCGAAGCCCAGCGATTGGGCCAATCCTAAATTCACAAATGGAGAAAGCTCCACTTCCTGATCGGAAAGGTTTGTGTTTGCCTGGCGCATGATCCTGTCTTTCACATTCCTCCAGAAGCCATTAGCGGAGAGGGTAACCTTGTGTTTATTAAATGCAAAGGCCCCTAATCTGAATCCAATATTATAATTGTTACTGATTTCAGGTCTTATACCGGGGTTTGCCATTACGTTGTCTGACGGGTCACCGAATATTTCGGTTTCTCCGGCCATACGTACAGCGCGCTCTGTGGAACCAATAAGTATAATGCGGGGAACAATTGTATATGAAGCTGCAAGTCCATAACCAGTAGTTGTTCTGTTATCGTTGGTTTTTACAAATTCAACAGTGTTGTGTCCGTCAACAACTACTACGCTGGGTGTGGTTCTGCCTGTTTCCTGCTGATAGAATTTAACAAACAAATTAGTTCTGAGCTTGTCGTTAAAAGTCTGGGCCTCATAATTAAGTGCAATTACGTTTTTAACCAGTTCGCTTTTTGTTTTGAACATGGCATTGTCGATCGGTCTGATTTTATCATTATCATCTCTGTCGACTGTATAATAAACATGATTTACTGAAAGCCGGTGTCCTGAAAAAACATCATAGCTTAAGTTGGAGCGTACTGTTACGATCTTACGATCGACATCTAACATTGTTTTATCACCCTGCTGACCCTGATCTTTCCTGTACATTGGCCTTTCGTTGATGTCCAGCCTGTATTTACCATCCCAGTTATATACCCATCCGCTTGTATCTTGTAAGTAAGTGTTACGATCGCTATAAACTCCGTTCAATGTAAAGTTTAACCCTTCAGTAAAGAGGTTCTTTTTTGAATAGTTTACACTGAATACATGAGCCTGTGCTTCGTTAAACCTTCCTACATAAGGTCTTCCCATCGTTTGCCCATGCTGAACATCCTTATAGGTATCAGATCCGTTGTAGCCCAGGAGGAACACATCAGCCCATTTCACATTTGTAAATCCGAGCTCAAAGCGTCCTCCCAATGATTTATAGCCATCGTTGAATCGTTTTGCCCTGTAATTTCTTTGTACTATTCCATCGGGGGTAACAAACTTTGAGAATTTGCCCCATATCTCGTAATTGTTATCGGTATTTGTATAAAATGCGGATGCCCTGGCTGTAAATCCATTTTTTGGATTACGGTACATGGCGCTTACGTCAGACTGAAAAGTATTAAAGGAGCCGTAAGAAACTGAGGCTGTCAGGTTGTTACGGGAAGCGTCTTTTTTAAGGACCACGTTAATGGCTCCGCCCATATAGTCGCCGGAAAGGTGGGAAGGTAAAACTCCTTTATACACCTCGATGCGTTCTATCATTGCGGGCGGAATATTATTAAGGTTGAAGGATGAGCCGTATGTTGATATTTCTATTCCATCAATAAAAATACCCACTGATCTGCCGGACATTCCGTTAAGATTATATTCTACCGTTGAGCCGACACCCCCGTTCTGGCGAACGCGTACGCCTACTGTGCGGTCGAGCAGTTCATTGGTCTGAACGTTTCTCAATGAAGCTTCTTTGGTTTCGATAACGTTAACTGCAAATCCAGAGGTTTCTATTGCCTTTTTGGGTGATGATGTTCCGGCAACAGTTACTTCCTGCAGGTGCCTGTTATCAGATTTCTTTAAACGGAAGTTCTGAACGGTTGCATTGGTGGGCGAAACGGAAATTTCGATTTCCATGGTTTCATAGCCGATCATGGAACACTCTATTTTGTAGCGGCCCGGTGAAAGTTTCAGTTGGTATTGGCCGTCGGTTCCTGCAATTGTGAATTTTCCCTGCTTGGGGTATCCTATAGATGCCTGTGCTGCCGGCTGGCCATTTTCATCGGTAACAAGTCCTTTTACAGTTCCGGTTTGAGCGGTAAGAACCTGGCTAATAACAAGTAAACTCAGAATGAAGCTCAGCGCTCTTAAGTCAGCTTTGGTATAGCCCATAATAAAACTTCTGCTTTTCAATGTGCAAAGGTTAAAATGTTAACTAACGGCAAACGGAAATACACTGACGCTATCCGGAAAAGGGAGAAAAATTCCTGATTTCGTAAGTGCCCTGGATTTCGATTTGCAGCGTGCGGGAGGCGCCGGGGCGGATAGGGGTTGCGACAGGCGCTTCCGGCAGTTATTTAATATTTCTCAGCAACTTACGCAGGCGGAGATATTCCTGCAGGTTTTCTGCGACCATCAGTTCGAGGTCGGTCTTGAGGTCAAGCGTTGTCATTATTTGTATATAGCTTCCGATCGACACCCCCGGAGCGCCTTTTTCGATCAATGCGATCGTTGAGCGGGATATTCTCGTGTAGAGTGCAAGTTGTTCAAGGGTCATCTGTCCCAACTTTCTTTTATTTTTTATTTTCTTTCCGAGTTTTTCCAGTACGGTTATGGTTTCGGAATTCATGAGTTGTGATATCGGTCGCATAGGATAAAATTATTGTTCGCAGCCGGGATGAAAAATGTGGTTTAGCGGTAAAGGGCATGTTTTTTCCCCAGGGCAGGAAGGTTGAAAACTGATTGTTTTAAAACGTCCTTTTGAACGAGCAAAACGGGGTCAAAATATCTGTTCAAACGGATGAAACTAAATCAATGAAAATTCGGCTGCCGTACAAATCAGGGTTATATTATTTAAAATTACTGTTTGTGTTGGGATGAAAAATGTGGTGTAGCAGGGTTTATAATATATAAAATTACTGGTCGCAGCCGGGATGGAAAATGTGGTATAGTGGTAACGGGCATGTTTTTTCCCCAGGGCAGAAAGGTTGAAAATTGGTTGTTTTAAAACGTCCTTTTGAACGAGCAAAACGAGGTGA
>CAYLVR010000131.1:5921-10216 GCA_964387165.1 uncultured Chitinophagaceae bacterium
TGTTTGCGGCCGGGATGAAAAATGTGGTGTAGCGGTAAAGGACCTGTTTTTTCCCAAGGCAGGAAGGTTGAAAATTGATTGTTTTAAAACGTCCTTTTGAACGAGCAAAACGAGGTGAAAATGCTTGTTCAAACGGATGAAATTAAATCAATGAAAATTCGGCTGCTGTGCAATAAACACAAAAGGGAATTAGATTGAGCAGAAAATTGATCATGCAACGGTTTTAATTTTTTAAAGATTAAATAGTATGGTTTAATCTTATTAATTATGCAACTCTACAGGAACGAAGACAAAAGGAACATCTTAAATGGATGATGGGACTTGCTATTGCAATAATGGAACTTGCCATTGCAATAATGAGACTTGCCATTGCCGTAATCAAACTGATTTAATAATTAATACGCCTGCATATATAGTCACTATCTATCGGGATAGCGCTTTAAATAACAATTTAACTATCTTTTGGATAGCGAATGTGATACATTTGTATTATTAGTAAAACCCAAAAAAATGAAAATAGAAATCTGGAGTGATGTGATGTGCCCTTTTTGCTACATTGGCAAAAAAAAGTTCGAAAAAGCATTCGAACAATTTCCGGAGAAAAATAATATACAAATAGAGTGGAAGAGTTTTCAATTATCACCGGAAATGCAAACGGACCCTTCTAAAAATATACACCAGTTCCTGGCGGACCATAAAGGTATGAGCCTGCAAAAAGCCAAAGACATGAACGACCAGGTAACACAAATGGCTGCCCAGGCAGGGCTCGAATACAATTTCGACAAATCTATTGTGGCCAATTCATTTAATGCTCATCGTTTTGCGCATTTTGCCAAAGCAAATAATAAACAGAATGAAGCAGAAGAAGTACTTTTTAAAGCCTATTTCACCGATGGAAAAAACATAGATGATTATGCTACCTTAATCCAATTGGGAGCAGAAATAGGTTTGGATACTATTGTCTTAAAATCCGCATTAGAAAATGGCCAATATGCAAACGATGTAAAAGCCGACATTGCAGAAGCGCACCAAGTAGGTGTTCGTGGGGTACCATTTTTTGTATTCGATAGAAAATTAGCTGTTTCCGGCGCACAGGAAAGTGCAACATTTTTACAAACTCTTGAAACATCTTTTGCACAATGGAGAAAGGAACATCCTGCTGATGCAATGAATATTATTGAAGGCGCCAGTTGTACACCTGATGGTAATTGCAATTAATTTCTTAAATAGTTTTTTTAACTATGATCAACGAGGCCTTTAATTTATGTAATATTTACTGCCTGGCTCATCAAAGAGTCGCGGGGCTGTTGAGGTGAGTGAAAGCGTGGGGTCACAAATTCGAACGTGGTCGACCCCAGGAATAATCCATAACGCGGCATCGGGTATAGAACGGTTATAGTGACGAATAACGATAAATGGATTAAGGACTACGGGGGTATAATTAATATATCGCTGTTAGCTGCTAACAAACTTTTTCAGCATTCCGAATAATCAGAAGTAAATATACCATTAACAGCATAGAGCTGGTCAATGCGAATTGTAGTATGGTCGTCAAGTTCCATCCATTGAACTCCATCCTTTTCATATAAAACGGTAATATTACCATGTGCCCTTGTTACGCCGTTGTCTTCATACAATACGGCCACCTGTTGCTTTTCTTCAAAAAGACGCTTTACCATAGGATAGAAATCGGCGCCTGAAGAAATGGTTTGACGTATATCGTTGGTCATCATGCAAATTTAAGTAGTTACTCATTTGAATTGCAACAAAAAATACTTTGAAAACAACGCTCCCACCCTGCGCGCGCTAAAGCTTTAGCGCACGCGGTCCGCTTTGAGACCGCAAGGAGATTTATTTAATTTCTCAAATAAATCACCCTGAAATTATACTTCACAAATTTGAACATAACGAAAAACTGCAGAAGATTTTTTTTCTCTTCTCCGCAACAAATCCCCCTGCGGTCATGCTGTATGCGATACCTCTAACTCCCCTTTTTTAAAGAGGGGATCGGATCTCTGTTTTCAATTCAAAGGAGACACTACCCAAATTTACGCTAATTGCTTACAAGGGGGATTGCCAGGTTTCCTTTTTCCTGCTTTCTCAGCAATTCTTTTCTTTTATCTATCGAATGTTTGAGCCGCAGTTCAACATGTTTCAACAAGAGTTTCCATTGAAATCCGGAATCTGACGCATGAAACTTGATACGAGGAAGGGTAAGTCGCGCGTTCACTTTTCTTGCCGGCCTCCCTTCGTTGGGCAATTCGGTCAGATATATATCCAGGCTAATTATATCAGGTGCTACTTTCAGAAGGTCTTTCGTCATCTTATCGAGCTTTATTTTCAGATAGTCGTTAAGCGCCGTTCCGTCGGTATTAACCTTCAATATTGTTTCTATATTATTTTCTGAATGTGTCATTTTTATATTTTATGTGGTTATGCTTACAGCAGATCCGCAGGATTCCGCAAGTAGTGTTTACCAGAAAACAAACCACCTGCCACACCAATCGCCAGGTATAACAACATGGCATACGGCTAACAGAAACAGTTTATCACTATTCTGTGATGGTTGCTGTTTTTAGATAAATAAATGAAGTCCTATTATTTTATAACTCGTAATGAGTTGAGAAACAACCAAGCACTGTAGAATCAGGCCTGGTCTGAAATATTAAAGTCTTTAAAACTGGAGAAAAAAAACAAGCCGTGAGAAAAAGGAACGAATTCCTGGAAAGAAGATAGACAACTCATGTACTGCGCTTTTAAATCAGCAAAACGGGTTCTGCAAATCCATAGTTCAGTATTTATTATCTTTTCCATTCTGGCAAAGGTAAACAATATTATTTACATGGGTATATTGCTATGAAGCTATGAGAAGCCGGGAGTATTAATACGGGGCCTTTCTAAGCTGTATTAGCTAAACAGGAAATAGGCTATTATCAACGTAATAACAATATTGAAGGACTGTGCAACAAGAAAAGCAATCAATGGTTTACGGTTTTCATTTCTAAGTAAATCAGCAAAATTCGTTTCCAAACCTATACTGGTGAATGCAAGAACAAACCACAACGTTTGAATATTTTTCAGGCTGTTTTTTACCAAACCTGTTTTTTCGGGTGATATAAAGAAGGAAAATAAAATTGAGGCAAAAATAAATCCCAATACAAATTTTGGAAACCGTTGCCAGATCAACCGCAATCCCGGCTTCTCATAATCCTGGCGTGATGTATTTTTACTGAGGGTCCAGTAAATTGAGATAGCAAATGCAGCAACACCAAGCAATACATTCTGAGAGAATTTAACTATGGTGCTGATCTTTAATGCAGCATCCCCCACAAGGCTTCCCGAGGCAACAACTGCTCCCGATGTATCTATGCTTCCTCCCAGCCATGCCCCTGTAACCTCCTGCGAAAGGCCCATTAACTTAGCCAGGTAAGGCATTCCCAGCATCATGGGTATTGCAGTAACAAGTACAAGAGAAATTACATAAGATAATTTTTTCGGATCACCTTTTATTGCCCCTGCTGTTGCTATGGCAGCCGAAACTCCACAAATGGAAACAGCGCTGGAAATCATCAGGCTCATCTCCTGGTCCATTTTTAATTTCCTGCACAGCCAAAATGCAAAATACCAAACCGAAACGACAACCAATAACGCCTGAATCATTCCCAGCGAGCCGGCTTTCATTAAATCAGTGAAAATTATTGATGTTCCAAGTAACACTAATCCTATTTTGACAAATAATTCGGTAGTTAATGCTTCCCTGAACCATCCCGGGAGCTTAAAGAAATTTCCTATCAATAACCCAACACCTAAACTAAAAATTACAGCTTCGAGATTTATGGTCCTCACCTGGCGGTTTCCTGCTAATATCAGCGCCAATATTGAAATAAAATATACAACGATAAATACCGGTAAAAAATATTTCAAAGATTTGCCGGTAACCAGATTTCCCAGCAAGGCAATCAGCCCTATAAACAGCAACTGAGAAAAAAACAGGATAATATTATCAACAGAAAATATTTTTGATTGCAGTTCAGAAAAACTATTCCACGAATAAGCAGGAAGTGGAACAGGAACACCTGTTAACGTTACAAATATGATCAGAAATCCCAGTATAACCACTACCCAGTCTTCGTGGATTATTTTCATCTGTTATTAAATTTAATAAGCCGATTCTAATGTTTGCTAATTGATCTTTTGTTACAAGATACAAATTTTCTAAAATCAAATGAGGTATTTTCCAAATGTGGATATGAAAGTATTTCCAATTTCAACAGGCAGTTCAAAGAAGTAATAAA
>CAYLVR010000132.1:0-9870 GCA_964387165.1 uncultured Chitinophagaceae bacterium
TACTGGCGCGGGTTTCTTGTTTTTGGACCTTTCAGAATCACTCAAAAAACGCATTCTCCGGGTGAGTGATTTGGGGGGTGATGACTTTCGAAAAAATCACGCACCCAATTAGAGACACGATGGAAATCAAGTTGTCTCACAAGGGGAACATCTTGTTCGGCTTCAACAGCAATTCTATCTTTATTCACCTTAAAGTAGTGCGTGATATTGGAGAAAAGTCTAGGACTGTTATTTTTTCTGAAGAAACCAAGTCCTTTCCGACCAGGCCCCTGGCTGCTGACTTTCAGAATTACTGTGGATGGTATCGAGAAAGAAATGTCCCTGAAAAGAAAATGGCATCGAGAAAAATGGGACAGTAAAACACATCGTGCAACCGGCAACAAAGAAGATGCTAAAACACTTACATCGATGTCATCCAAAATAAAGCATACCAGGCTAGGAGGCGTCTATTGGAATCGGGTAAGCCCATTACAGCCGTAGCGATACGGGATATCCTTACAGGAACTGACGAAAGGCGGCGAATGATCCTGCTATTATTCCGCGACCATATCAAAACGATGAAAGTATTTGTAAAGAAGGGAGATTTTACTAAAGATTATCTTGATAAATTCGAAAGGATATTTAATTATGTCAAAGATTTTCTGAACCTTGAATATGTGCGATTGTAGTAATTAGCTCCACCGATTTTTTCATGCGTAACCAAAGCTCCCCATTATATTCAAAGCTATTGTTATCCTTTAAACGTAGTAAATGAAGATCCTGTATTAACGATCAATAACCGGGAATGGAAGCCAGGCCAGGATTTTATGGTGCATCCCTCTAGTCACTTGATAACAATTAAAGCAGATACGGTGACCAGGATAAATGCGACTGCAATAAACAGTAATACAACATGGCGGAAAATGAAACGTACATTTCAAGATGGTAAAGTATATCATTTAAAGAATATTTTCCATCTGCGGAAATTTCGTAAGCTCACGATTCGCTCGCTGGCACAAGAACTGAAAAAGTGAATATTCCTGGTTCCTGTGCATGAAAAATTAAGCTGGCTGGCTTCAGGTGAACAAACAAACGCTACGATAGACGAATTTGCGAAGTGTAACTGATATCCTTCGAATTGCTTTTTCAATAATTTCTGTGAAGGACTATAACTATGCACAAGCCCACAACGCATGCTATACAACTCTTCGACTTTGCCTGTATAAAAGCCTTTGGTCAATCCATTTATTAAACGCTTTTTTCTCGTAGCCGAATTCTATCCATGTTAACTGATCGATCAGGCAAAGGGTAAGGAAAAAACTCAGATTAAGTAAAGTATGGAGGGATAGAAACTTAAAAACACTCACCTACATTCTTCAGATTCTTATCTAAAAAAAAGTCAGGAAATAACCGAACAGAGAACCTCCAAGAATAATAAAGGCACTGTTCAGCCGCTTATATCTGAAAGTAATTAAAAGCCCAAGAATAGCTATCAGGGTAGTACGCCAGTCAGATACAGAGACGCGCGCCATTTCATAACATGTTACCAGGATAAGCGCAACAGAAACAATATTCACATAATCGAGAAATAATCCCATTATAACAGATTTTCGAAATAAAGGAATTACAGGGTTAAGTAGCGCAACAAAAAGAAAAGATGGTAAAAAAATACCTGCTGTGGCAGCAACAGCGCCAGAAAAACCATCCATTTGCCACCCAATAAATGTTGCTGAAGAAAAAACAGGACCAGGAGTAATCTGACCCACAGCAATCGCATCTGTCAGCTTCTGCGAACTTAATATTCCGGTGGTTACAAATTCTGCATTTAGGAATGTAAAAAGCATGTATCCGCTACCATATAGTATTGAACCTATTTTTAGAAATGGCCAGAATAATTTCCAGTTAAATAAATGACTGCCAGTGATAATATCTCCAATAAAAAAATAAGGGATAAAAAAATTCACCTGATCGCGCTTCTTTATCAGGTAGCTGAATAAAACGCCCGCAAAGCTAACCCCAAAAAAAACATACAATTCATGCAGGCCGGAAAAAGAAAGCACTATTGCAATAATACCTGCGATACCCAGGCTCCATGTTTTAAGTGCTTTTTTTAACAACGTGATCATTAATGAAATAACAAGGGCTATAACTGCAGGCTTGATTCCATAAATAAAAGGCGTTACCTCTGGCATGCTTCCATATTTTGCATACAGATAAGCCAGTACTCCGGTAATTAAAACTGCAGGAAAAATAAAACAGCTACCTGCCACAACTAATCCTTTCCAGCCTCCGCGCTGATAACCGCAATGCATGGCCATTTCGGTGGAATTCGGGCCTGGTATCAGGTTGGTCGCACCAATCAGGTCGAGAAAATACTGCTCAGACATCCATTTTCTTTTTCTCACTACTTCGGCTTCTATCATTGCAATATGCGCCGCAGGGCCTCCAAAGCCGATACAGCCAATTTTAAAAAACACTTTCGCTATCTCTTTTAATGAACCCTTCATAACTTAAATATTTATTTTCAGGTTTACTTAATTATTGATACCAACGAAAACTCATCGATATAGTTAGAAGTACCCGCACAATTAAGTGCAAATTTATCCAGCGACTTGCTGCAGGTAAATTTTACTGTATAGTCTCTGAAGTCGGGAACATAGGAAAAAATGTATGCGAACAAATTTCCTTCCTGTAACTTTTGTTTTAGCACAAGGCTGTCGGCGCGTTTTTCTTTGAGAAAATTTCTCAGGAAATATTCGGCGGCCTGCTCCTGGTTCGAATAACAAGTTCTTCCCCTGTATTTCGCAATATATATCAGGCCAAGCCTGGCATCCTTAATTAATTCAGGAACATCATTTTCCGATAAATGTCCATAATAATGCAGATACGGTGTAGTTACAATATTCGGAGCGAACCGGCATCCTGTGATATGTGTACACTGCCATACATTTTTTTCCATAATGGATAATTTCTTAAAAACAGGCAGGCCAAATTTTGCACAACACTTATCCGTTTTACCGTTAGTACATACGAGATAAACGGTTTCTTCAAAACGTTCTGCTGTATCTTCAAAATAATGTTCTATGTTAATTCCAGGTAGTTCATCGTATGTATTGATTGTAAAATGACTGGTAAAAGGATCGACTTCACGACTATTTACCGCAAAACAATTGATTACATCTTTCCGGCTGGAATTATTCTTAATAAAAAATATGCGCGAAAATATTTTTTTGTCAACACATTCGCGCAAAAATTGATTCACACCGAAGGTGAGATTATTAGTCTCAATCGGGTGATCGCTCCATGGACTGTTGTACTCCAGCAGAAATAACCGGTCAATTAAAGGCACGGTACCAAATAATCCTTCAACATCATTCGCAAAATTAACCGAACAAAAATCCGTTTTCATTTATGATTTTTAAACTGTATATAATTAAATACCTGTCATCCATACGCCGCTATATTCAATCGGCATAAACTTTTCGTAGAAAGTTTTAAGGTTCCTTTCCGGATCTATATTTTTAAAGTATTCCGGATAGATATATTTCGCCAAAGCCTGTATCGAGGCAAAACAAACGATTGCAGCAGTGTTATGAAAAACACTAAAAACACGACCTTCTTTTACGGCATCCAGTGAAGACCATCCCGGCCGGGCAATAAAACCACTGAGTAATTCATGTGATTCTTCAGCAGTAATTTCATATCCAAGCCTCATAGAACGATTGATAGTGTTCCAGTTCTGCCCGGTAATAATAATTACATCGGGATTGGCCCGTAAAATTAATTCCGGGTTTATTGATCCCATTTCTGAAGCTATACCATCTGCAATATTGTTGACACGCAATCTGTGCAGTATGCGTCCCCATGAGGTATATGTTTTTGGAAACCCGGAACTGCCATAGGTTTGCGCAAATTTCTGGGGCCCGGAAGAGCCTGCTTCGAGATAAACTGATCTCTCCGGAAGCTTCGCGGAATCGATTACTGAAAGAATATTGTTTAATTGCTGATTTACATAAGAAGTGATCTCCCCGGCTTTTTTTTCTTTATTAAGTATTTGTCCAAGAAGGCTAATGCCACGCTGTGAACCGGTAAAGGGATCATTCGAGCCATCAAGATATACAACAGGAAGTGCAGATTCATTTAATTTTTCGACATACCTGTATTCTCTCTCAATAATAAATTTATCCGCGATGATGAGGTCCGGCTTCAATGCTATTAACTGCTCGATACTGAGCGCATCATTATATATACTGCCGGTTAATGGTAATGCTTTTAAAGACGGATATTTATCAGTGAATCTATTATAGGCTTCCGTATCATCAGTTTGAAGATCCGGTCCCCATGCAATTAACTTTTGAGGCAGCTCGTCGCCAAGTAAAACAGCAAGACTGTAAATATCCTTACTCCTTAACAAAACTATCCGATTAACTTCTTTATTGATATTTATTTTTCTGCCAGCCAGATCAATATACTCTCTTGTTTCCTTCAATTTGTTATCGCTGATATCTTTACTCGGTATAGGTAAACAACCGACTGCAATTACAGATACTGCAACCAGGATTATTATTTTTTTCATTGTTCAGAACAATTAATATTTAAGAATACTTTGCCGAATATTCAAAGAAGCCCGACAGGCCTTACGAACGGTATGTTTTCATGAATTGAAATTTCAGCGCGTACCTGGTACACAGAGCTTATCATTTCATTAGTAACAATACAGGAAGGATGGCCATCCGCATGAACAGCTCCATTATGAATAACGATCATCCTGTCTGAATATCTTGACGCAAGGTTAAGATCATGCATGGCGAGCAGGGTAATCATGTTTCTTTTTACTGTAAGCTCCCTGATTATTTCAAGCACTTCTAACTGATGATGTATATCGAGACCGGCAAGAGGTTCGTCCAGCAAAAGCACCTGCGGTTCTTTTATTAGCGCCTGGGCTAAATATACCACCTGCCGCTGTCCACCACTAAGTTCATTTAATGATCTTTTACTAAGGTGGGCTATATTAAATTCGTGTAATATATTAATAACCTGTTGCAGTTGTTTATCGGCAACCGCGATTGAAAGTGAGTGCACTAATCCCAGCATTACTGTTTCAAAAACGGTTAAATGTGAACTGACCTCAATGGTCTGTGGTAAATAACTCATGTTTTCAATAAATCCCATTCTTTTGGAACCGCTGATCGTGATACCATCAAAAAGAATATTTCCTTTGTAACCTAGTATTCCACCGATACATTTTATAAGTGTGGATTTGCCGGCGCCATTTATTCCAAGCAAAGAAATGAGAGATGGATTTAATTCCAGGCTGATATCATCAAGTACCAGTTGTTTTTCATAACTGAAAGAAAGAGTATCAATTTTGAGAATCATGTTCTGTCTGTTTAATTATTTTTTTTCTTCAGGATGATATACAATAAAAACGGAATGCCTATAAGGGATGTAGTGATGCCAACAGGAAAAACTGCTCCGGGTATTATTATTTTACTTACTACCGATGCAAAAGAAAGTATGACTGCTCCCATCAATGCAGAACATGGTATGAAGAACCGATGATCTTCACCCGTGAATGATCTTACAATATGTGGCGCAATCAACCCCACAAAACCTATCACTCCTGCAAAGCAAACCGATACCGAGGTTAATAATGATGAAATAATGATCATCTTTACCCTCAACCGATTGGTATCAATACCCATGCTCCTGGCTTTATCATCACCCATTTTCAATGCCGTTAGTTTCCATGAGTCTGCCAGTAATATTGGAATACAGACAGCCACAACGATACTTATAATAATTACTTTGACCCATGTGGCAGCTTGCAAACTTCCAAACATCCACATTACTATAGCTTCAAATTCATTTTCCTTCGCAAAATACTGGAGCAGCGAAATGAGGGAATTGAATAAAAAACTTAAAGCAACGCCTGCAAGAATAACCGTTTGAACAGACCCGCTCTTTGATCTTGAAATAAAATAGATCACAACAGAACAAAGCATGGCAAAAACAAAAGCACCTATCGGTATAATATATGTCAGGGTAAATGGAAAAATATTCTTTGCAAAAATGATGGCTGCCGCTGCACCAAATGCAGCAGCAGCCGAAGTGCCAAGTGTGTACGGACTGGCAAGAGGATTGTGAAGGATTGTTTGCATCTGCGCACCTGCAGTTCCAAGGCCGACACCGATAATAACAGCCATGCAGGCTACAGGCAGGCGAATTACCCGAACAATAATTTCCGGCTGTGGAATATTACCTGAAGCAAAAATTGCGGAGAATACTTCACCCATAGATAAGAGAGCCGGACCGGTCATTATATCAATAATAAAAAATATCACCAGTATAACAGTTATGGCTACCAGGAAGAAATTTTTCTTCCCTGGTAATTGAACTATATATTTCCCGCGATGTGATAATGTTTTTTTCAGGCCTTCCCTGGCTGATATTACTAATAATCATTACAAACTTATTTTAAGTGTTGTTGCCAATAATGCGGGTGTCCCGAGTTGTAATCCATCGCCCGTTCTGAAATTGACCCAGTAATGTTTATTGAAAATATTAGAGGCGTTAGCAATAAGAGTGGTCCTGAATTTTAATATGCGCATACTGTAACGGGCGCCTGCATCGAATGTAACAACATCCGGAAGAAATAATACATTGAGATTATCCGCTGGTCGTTTGCCAAAATAGTTTGAGCCGGCAGTCACAACCAGATTATCAGCAAATGGCACCAGGTATTCCAGATACAGGCGTGCCTGGTTTTGTGGAACATTTACAGGGATTTTTCCCTTAATTGCAGGAGCATTTGCTGTTTTTGTCATCTTCGCATCCATTAATGTAAATCCACCCACAATACTGAAAACAGAACATATCCTGCCGGTTGCAGTGACTTCAATCCCCTTATGTATTTCTCTTCCATCCTGTTTATAAATATTATCTGCCGGATCAATATATTCATTGATCTTATTAATATTAAATAATGCAGCGGTAAGATCGAGCTTTCCTATAGTTGTTTTTACTCCTGCTTCATATTGGTCGCTTATTGATGGTGAAAGAATTTCATTAGCATTTGCGGCAGCGACAGGAGCAGTTCCTCCCGAACTAAGACCCTGCATATAAGAAATATATACCGAGGTATTTGATTCGGGTTTGAAAATAAGAGAGCCTGACGGTGACAATTGCTGTTGACGAAAATTACTTGTGCTTATTCCTGTGTTTGTACCACCTGCTTTTTGAATAATATAGGCCTGATTTATTCCCAGTACTGCCGACCACTTTTCGCCCAGGCTGATCCTGTCGCCAATAAGAAAATTATTCATTGTCTGACCCTGAAATGTAGTAAGACCTTCAGGGTATGAAGGCACTTCATAATTTATTGGCATATCAATATTAGAATTACCCAGTAAAACTTTTACATCAGTACCGCGTTTGTAAAAGAAGCTCGTTCCTGTATAACCGAATGTAATGTGATGAACCAGCTTTCCGGTATTAAAGGTTGCGTCTATTAGTGCATAAGAAGAATGAGTATCTTCTTCCTGCTTTGGAGTGGTCATATATGTTTCTTCATAATTGCCGTTATTATCAGTCAGTTTTGCAGAAACAAATGAATAACTTCTCCACATGTCGCCGTAACGATACGCACCCCGAAAAGTAAATGTTTTGTTTATTCGTGATTGAATACTTGCCCCTAGGAGTGTTTTTTGTCCGTCATTGAATGTCCATGGTTGTCCATACTGACGTTTAGGATCAAAAGCATCAGGTAGTTGTACCGTATTTATTGGTAATGCAAAATATGTTTGCAAACCGAGCATATTAAATGACTGGTGAGAAATATCTGCTTTAATAGTTGTTCCTGGCGATATTTTATAGTCAAGAACAGCGGTCATAAGCGTGCGTTTCTGATCACTTTTTTTATATAGGTACTACCGTCTTCTTTGTAAGCATTGATGCGATATCCCAGTCTTCCACTGCTGTCTGCGCGACCACCTAAATCGGCATGGACATAATTAATTCCTCCACCATATCTGCCAATGGAAATATTAGCGAGGCGTTCATCAGTAGGTTGTTTGGAAATATAATTTACCGTTCCCCCAATAGAAGAAAAACCATAAAGAAAACCGGAAAGTCCATTAAGCACTTCGATCCTGTCAACATTCTCAATAGGCACATAAGAAAAGCTTCTGTCGGTAAGCCCATCTCTCAATTCACTCTGATCTGCAGCAGAAAACCCTCGTATCATCATTCTCGACATTGAAGAGTAAGTGTTGGAGGACATCAATACTGCAACGGTCGGATTTGTCTGCAGTGCATCGGCCATGGTGTGTACACCACGATTTTCTATTAATTTTCCTGGGGTAATATTAATAGAATAAGGGAGGTCTTTTAATGGTACATTTCCAAAGGGTCCTGCCTCAGCATCTGACGATCGGTATCCGTTACGGAGGTTTCCTGTAACAAATACCTCATCCATTGTTTGCGAATTAGAAAATTCTTTTTTTACATCATTATTTTTATTCTGTAAGGTATCCTGACAATAGATACTTACAGCGACTGCAGGCAGCAGCGCTGTAAGCAATAAAATACGTTTCATTTATTGTAATTAAATAATTGGTTATCACCTGCAGGTGTTTTATAGCAATACTTTACCTGCAGATGGTTAATCTTTCAGAACATTAAAAAACTACTTTCTATAATCAGGAAAGATCAGGAGGCTGCCATGGAGAAGATTTGGGCCTCGTAAGTAATGAAGCGTTTATTGTAAATGAATATTCGTTTTTAATATCCATCGATATGGCACATGCATATTTGATACCATAATAATCATATTCGGAAATAACAGACTTATAGATATGTATCCTGGAATGTGATGAATCTTTCGCAGCTGATCCTTTGTCAGTCAGATTATTGACTTCCTTATAATAATTGCTACGGGCAGAACGGAGAAGTGTTTTTTCTACAGGAAGGCAATAAAGGATGAGATTGCCGTCAGTTATTTTCCTTTTAATCATTCTGTAAACGATATCATCCAGGACTATTTCACCACCAATCGCTTGATATTCGGGCTGATTCAACTGGTAAGGGTTTAACAACGGGATTTCAAATAAAACAAGATCTTTTTCATCATATTCTTCTTTTTCAACAATTATGTCGGTTTTCTTATCAGATATCGTCTCAGCAATATGAAAGAAAATATTATATCCAATAAAATTGAATAAAAGGAGCCCAATAAGCAGTATGGAGGAGACGTATTTCAAACTCCCTAAATTACGAATATCAAACAGGTTGCATGGGGTGCAGGCATTAAAAAATTTTAATGCTGATGTGTCTGGGGCTGTCAGCCAGCTATTTGTTATATATCCTATGCTTCTTATGAAGCTGTTCTTTCGTGAAGATATTATGAGTTGGGAAAACTCAATTCGATTATTCAAAGCCAATAAAATTTTGGCAATGCACCTGTGCAAACTGATTGATTTACAACAAATTATTAATAAAAGGGTTGTAAAATTGCTCCTGATTGCCTGCAGGAAACCATGAAGGTGATCCGAACTTCCAGCAGCGGCATCATACTCAGCATCATGCAAACAATCATCGCTGTTCCGCTATTATCATTATATTTAGCGACCGAACTGACTGAATTGAGAAAAACGGCCGCCATATTTTTCCTGCTTATTCATGTTTATAACCTGATAGGTTATAAAGCGCTTTTTGCTTACCTGCATGAAAAAGCGAGGCACTCGGTAGTCACCAAATTAGATAAAGGACAGTATGAGGAAGAGGAACTTTTTGAGATGAAGGTTCCTTACCAGCAATTGTATTTCCCAAACTCCGATGAATATGTTCGGTACGATGGGGAAATAGATATTGAAGGCGCTCATTATAACTATG
>CAYLVR010000132.1:9880-10196 GCA_964387165.1 uncultured Chitinophagaceae bacterium
AAAGGAGATTCTCTAACGATACTTTATATATTCTCTGTATCCCAAACAAAATAAATACTAAACTCGCAAAGGCTAAAAATAATTACTATGCCACAGAGATTTCCGGGCCATTAAAATCGAAATCTTCTTCGGTGCAGGCAATAAAGTGTTTCTCCTCGGATTGTAATTTTCTAGTCAACCGTTACGAAATAAATTCTCCCCAAATATATGTTCATATACATTATTCTCGTGTTAGCGAAAAGTTGAACAATGGTTTTATTTCTTCATTCGACCAACCCCCGCGTTTAGTGGCATAATCTAATAGTTTTTTATTCAG
>CAYLVR010000133.1:0-10177 GCA_964387165.1 uncultured Chitinophagaceae bacterium
GTTCCAGGTAAAGTTCTTTGGAAAAGGTTTTGTATTTATTTTGAACTTAGTCGGGTCCGTAACCTCTTCCTGCACCAAAGCATAGTTCCAATCTGATTTTGGATAAACACTAAAATAATCTCCAGCTATTTCATGATAACCCTTTTTCCATTCTTCCTGGATCTTTAAAGCATATACAAGCGGGCCGCGTTCAACAGTTCTTGAATTAGACGCCCATCTTGAAATTTCAATTTCCATTGGCAGCTCAAGCCGGAGTTCATCATTATTGCTCCAGGTTCTTTCAATGGTAATTAATTGTCCGCCTTCGTCGCTGCGTAATAATTCCCCATTTAAAAACAGTTTTGCTTTTTTGCACCATGATGGAATTCTTAACTGCCAGGGGAATGAGATTTCCTTAGGAGTATTTAGTTTAAAAGTAATATTATCTTCAAAAGGATAATTAGTGGTCTCGCTAATACTGATCTCCGTACCGTCAATTATTGTAGAAATTTCAGAAGGAGCATAACTGAATGTTGCAATACCTTTTTTACCATACCTGTGCCATAACTGGGCCGCGTATTTTGTCCAGCCCTGGTGCATATTGGTATAACAACAGGTATATCCGCTTTTGGTACCGAAAACATTCGACATACCATTATGCTGTGTTACAGAAAAATTAAGCGCTGCTCTTGCTACCTGCACCTGGTTAGGTAACTGAAAGTATTGTTTATAATTGTAGTCATCTGTCGTTTGTGCCGGGAGGGCATTATAGGTAATTCTTTCAAGCGCATCCATATATTTCACGTCGCCTGTTATTTCCATTATCTTTTCCAGTGAATACATCGTTTCCACCACAGTGCATAATTCTGAGCCCTGGTTAAGCTCACTTCCATGAAGATCCTCATCTCCCGAATAAATACCAGCGGGCAAACCATGAAGTGTCATGAGATCGTGCCATGCAAATTGCTGCGCCTGGAGTAATTTTTTATCGCCTGTTCGCAGGTAATTAATTGCAGGATCTTTTAATCCCATGGCAACATTCACAGAATGGCGACGCATTATATTTCTATCATCAACATGCAACGCAGCATCCATCAGTAAATTTCTTTCTTCGAACCATTTGCTCCATGTAAAAGATTGACTGAATAGTATATCTGATAATTCTACAAGGAATTTCTCTTTCGTAATATTATACAGCCAGTTCACCATCATAATATTATCCACTCCCCTCGCCTGCGACCATTCCGTCCATTTACCAACATTACATTTATTGATCGCCTCTAACTGATACCTGAAGTATTTAGTCATGAAACCAATAACCCGTTGATCATTTGTCGCAGAATAATACTGCTGGAGTGTTTTTAGCATGATCATTTTGGGCCACCAGTCTTCGCCATTCTCACAATTATCGGCAGTGATCTCTATGTTTTTCCTTTCGGCTGCTGTAATGGGTCCGAAATAACCTGATGGGCGCTGATGGTTCAGGGTCCATTCAATATATTTAAGAACCTTATTTTGAAGGGTAGTATCATTAAGCAAATAAGCAAGGGGTGTTGCACCATCCAGCCAGTAAGGAGTTTCTTCCCATCCATCCCCTTTTCCACCTAACCAGCCATTGTCGTTTTTTAATTTATCGTACACTTCGTCGAGATGCCCTGTTGAGCCGCGCTGCATAATTTGCAATTGCTGAAGCAGCCACCCTTTCGGTTTAATTGCACTTAATGGCAATGCAGTATATACCGGTTTCTTCATTAGCGATTCTCCAAGGGCAGCATTCACATCACGTATATTCCTTAACGCATTTGCGGGCAGTTTTTTACCATCATCTCCAAAAACCAGCAGCAATGGTTCATCTTCAATTACGGCTCCGGATTCGTCTATATTACCCTTTCTATCGCCAATCGCTTTAATGTTCAATTTTAAATATTCTGCCATGAAAGGATACATGGCTTTTCTTTTACTGAATCCATAATCATGTCCCTCATCTTTTAAATGGACATTTTTTACTAAAGATTCTTTTCCATAGAGGGAATATATTTTCTGAAGGTATGGATATTCTTTCCGGGGAACATTTGCTGTCCAGTCTTTACCACAGGAAATAACCAGTTGCGGCCTGGGTGCAGCCATTGCAGCAATTTCCGCATTATTTGTTCCACCGCCGCACTTATGAATATCTATACCTGTTTCGCAGGCACATCCGCCAGGATAATCAGCAGAAAGCATTACCACGGGCACACTCACCTTTATACGTGCATCCAGTGCAGTATTCAGCATACACTGACTACCACCGCCAGAGGCGCCCGTAATGCCAATCAAAGAGGTATCTGTTCCGGGAAGAGAAAATAAATAATCCAGTATCTTACTGGTATTTAATTTCTGAACTTTCATGGCCACCGGAGTATAATGATCTTCTTCTTTTACCTGCAACCTTGATTCTCCCCAACCAAAAAGGTCGTAACTGATCGCAATAGCGCCCATTCTTGCGAGTGATGCGCATATATATTGGATATCGGCACGGTAACGGCCGCCGTTGAAATGCCCATTGGGCACCAATACTGCGGGGGTCTTTTTATTTGATGCTACCGGGCGATAAATTGATCCGCATACAAATAACCCGGGAATAGTTTCCAATGCAATATTTTCGACGGTATAATCTTTATAGATTCTTTTAGAACCAATTACGGGTGATGAAACAAAAGAAGGATATTTGGCTATAGGAATAAGTTTTTCAGAGATACAGTCGCGCAATGCGGTTTTCCTGTTTTCCCACCCGGTCAGATCCTGCGAAAAACATTTAATACTTACAAGAAAAAGAAAAAACAGAAATCTTAACTGCATCATTTGGGTTTTATTATCGTAGTGTCACTATCTAATGTGGGAACAGTATAACCACCTGAATCCAGGTAAGTATTAGGGAAAGCTGATTTTATCTGGGGCCATTCAGTTCTGTCAATGGCAGTTTTGTAAAGATAAACCTGTTTTAGTTGCGAAAGTGATTTTAGTTGTAATAATCCTGTGCTGGTTATTTTTGTTCCGGTTACATTAAGCGATTGAAGGTTTTTGAGGTTTCCAAGCGCAGCCAGTCCTTTATCGGTTATATTGGTATGACTTAATTGTAAGATCTGAAGTTTATCGCATTCCCTAATGACATCTAATGCACTATCATCAATGTTGGCATAATTCATTTTGAGCCATATTAGCTGTTTTTTTAATGTCAACAATAATTTTAATTCATCATTTTTAATATCAGGTGCATTCACAAAATTAGCCATCAGGTAATTACTATTAGCAGCCACGGGTAAAACAGAAATTCCTTTTTCCCTGAGCGCTTCAATATTTTTTTCATTGGCCGGCTCTACAGGAATCTCAGGAATTATTACATCTTTTTCTGCGCCGTTTTGTAAGGCAGCCAGTATGGGTTTTATTTTTTCCGGCTGAGCAAGTTCATTTATCTTTTTATCAAATGATGCGCCCGTTGCAACCCACCAGTGGAGCAACTCTACCTGGTCAGTTGTAAACTGTGATTTTTGCTTCGGCGGCATGTGTTTCTTATGAGATATCGGAAGCAGTAGTCGCTTGATCATTTCACTGCTGTCTGCATTTCCTGGTAACACGATCTTTCCGTCCTCCCCTCCCTTCAATAAGTATTCAACATTATCCATCCTCAGCTCACCTTTCTTTTTTTTTGGCTCCATGGCAACTATAGCATTTTGCTTTCAATAAAGGTTCAACTACATCTGCATAAATATAAGCCTGCTGTGCATCCGGGAGTGGCTTTATAACTGCAATTTCCTCAGGCGTTTCGTTATTTAATGCGGAAGTCAGATAATCTTCTCCATGTGTAAGTGATCCGCCAAAATGCCCTGTGCCTATGATAAGCAGCAAAAGCAGCATACTTAGTATTTTAAGGATATTATCATATTTATTTATATAAATCCTTGAACAAATAACTACAGAAACTACAGCCACACCTATTCCCATCCACAGATGAATACCCGATATATTTTCGTCATATTCACCACTTATAAATAACAAATAACCAGTGATACAGGAAATCACTGCACATAAAGCGCCTAACAACCATACTATTTTTAATACCTGCCCGGATATATTGTATTTATTAATAAAGAATAACGATTGAAGCAGCAATGCCACTATTAAAACACCAATTGGCAGATGGACCAATACTGGATGAAAGCGTCCGATAAATTCAATTATAGAAATCAACACAGGCTATTGTTTATTTATCGAGATAACGTTTACGTAATAAATGCATCATATAGACATTGATTGCCCATTGATCGGCGAGGGGTTCCCTGCTATAAGGTTGTGTGGGCATATAATTTGGGGGACCAAATTCGGTAAGTATGGTTAAACTTTCCCCTTTCTTTTTTTTAAGATCAACTATAGCATCCCACCAGTTCAGATGGGCTTTTACCGCATTCTCCCATTCAGGGGCGCGGGGATCAGATACCTGCGGCCCCTGTTCGTGTCCAATACGCGCGTGTATATGATCTGTTCTTTGAATAGCTATTTGCATTGCCTGCTGCTGATCATGCAGCAGAGATTCACTTACATTGCACCAATGTGACACATCAAGTGTAATTCTTAACCCAGAATTTTTTTCCATAAACTGTTTACCAACAGATGCAGCAAACAACATCCGCGACCGGTGCGTTTCATGACATATTTTAATTCCCGTTTGCTCAGCTAATTTAATTGTATAATTTATTAAAGCCTTATTTTCTTCATAGCTAAAATGATCTCTTCCTGAATGACAGTTGATGTATAATGGTTTTTGCCTGGAGTTTCCGGCTGCGGCAGCCACCATTTCCTTAAACTGATTAAAATGTTGTGCATAATCTGGTTGATGGCCGGCGCATAAAAACCCAACCTCAAGAGAATACTCCTTTAGTGCAGCAAATATTTCATCCTGTTCTTTTTTATTACTTGTCCACCATATTTCAATTCCGTCGTATCCTTCTTCTTTTACCTTCGCACAATATTCATTAAGGGTTCCTTTAAACCCCCAATTAGTGGCGAGTATTTTAAGGTCGAATTTTTTATTACCTGTGAGAGTCCTTAAATCAGATGATAATATTAGTGCGGTACCGGCAGAGGCAGAGGCTTTAATAAATGTTCTCCTGTCCTGTATCATTATCTTTAGGCAATAATTTGTTCTATTACTTTTCCTTCTACATCCGTTAACCTGAATGGCCTTCCCTGGAAATCGTAAGTTAATTTTTCGTGATCAAAACCTAAACGGTTCAATATTGTCGCCTGTATATCATGCGGATTTAGCTTGCCACTAATAGCCTTGTAGCCAAATTCATCAGTTTCTCCATAACTGACGCCCTTCTTAATTCCACCACCCGCCATCCATATAGTAAATGCATCCGTATGATGATCTCTGCCTTTAAATGGATTTTGTTTCCCATCCCTGTTTTCCATCATTGGTGTACGACCAAATTCTCCTCCCCAAACTACAAGTGTTTCATCAAGTAATCCACGCTGTTTTAAATCGAGTATTAATGCAGTGACTGATTTATCGGTTTCCCTGCATTTATTGATCAACCCGATATCCAAAGCCATATCCGGCCCTATACCATGGCTATCCCATCCCCAATCAAATAATTGTACGAACCTTACCCCTTTTTCTACCAGCTTTCTGGCAAGTAATATATTATTTGCAAAACAGGATTTTCCGGGCTTTGCACCATACATTTCATGAATATAATCCGGCTCATTATTTATATTCATTACTTCAGGAACAGATATCTGCATTTTATATGCCATTTCATATTGTGAAATGCGCGATAATATTTCAGGATCATTATACTCTTTATATTCTTCCTCGTTTACTTTATTGATTGCATCTATCGATGCTTTGCGCAGGTCGCGATCCATTCCTTTTGGATCATTAATAAATAAAACAGGATCACCTTCACTTCTGCATTGCACACCCTGGTAAACAGAAGGAAGAAATCCACTGCCCCATACGCTTTTTCCTGCATCTGGAAATCTGCCCCCAGATGTAAGCACAACATAACCAGGAAGATTTTGGTTATCAGAACCAAGGCCATACGTCACCCACGAACCCATACTTGGCTTTCCCAATCGCGCTGAGCCTGTATGCATTAACAATTGCGCAGGCGCATGATTAAATTGATCGGTGGTAACTGCTTTTAAAAAACTTATTTCATCTGCAATGGAAGAAAGATGCGGAAGATGTTCGCTTATCCATGCGCCTGATTGTCCGTGCTGCGCAAATTTTGCCTGCGGACCCAGCATTTTGGGTACGCCACTGATAAATGCAAATTTTTTCCCTTCAATTAATGAGGCCGGGCAATCAAGTCCATCTAACTTTTTTAGCTCAGGTTTATAATCAAATAATTCAAGTTGTGAAGGTGCCCCTGCCATATGAAGGTATATCACACTTTTTGCTCGTCCTGCAAAATGTGGCTGTTTAGGCAATAGAGGATGTGCAGGGTCGAATAAATTATTTACTTCGTTAACTGATGAACCCGTTCCACACGATTGCAAAAAAGATCCCAAAGCCAGTGATCCAAAACCAAAGGCACATTCTTTCAAAAAATGCCTGCGTGTATTCATTTTTGAGACCGCCGCCTCTGCTTCCCGTAACAACCGCTGGTTATGCAATTCCTTCTGTGTCATATTAAGATTTAGTGATCACTTCATCAAGATTCAACAATGCGCCCATCACAACAACAAGTGCCGCCGTTTCGGGACTATTATCTTCTGATCCTGTCATTTCGCATGTAAGTGAACTGTCCTTTTTAAATTTCAGTAAAGCTTCATTATATAAATTTTCCAATGCATTTGATTTTTCTTCATTCAATGGTTTGAATAAAACCAACTGGTAAGCGTAGTTTATTTTTTCTCTAACACTCTTCGAATTACAGTTCTTTTCTACATTAAATGCAAAATGCTTCGAAGTTTCAATATATACAGAGTCATTGAGCGTAACCAATGCCTGTAACGGTGTATTGGTCCTTATTCTCCTGGGCGCACAAAGTTCTCTTGTAACCCCATCAAATGTAATCATTGAGGGATATGGAGCCGTTCGTTTCCAGTAAGTATAAACGGCCCGGCGGTATTGATCCTCGCCACTGCTATGTTTCCATGAATCACCATTATATGGCGACATCCATATATTCGATGGCTGCCATGGCATAACTCCGGGACCGTACATTTTTTCACTCAACAACCCACTTACCTGCAACGCCTGGTCGCGTACCTGCTCGGCAGATAATCTTACCCTTGCGCCCCTTGCATAGTATTTATTAAACTGGTCCTTTGCCAATAATTCTTTAGATATTCTGGAATCCTGCATGTACGTTGCCGAGAGTACGATTTCCTTTAATATTTTTTTTACGCTCCAATTATATTCGTTCATGAATTTATACGCCAGGTAATCGAGTAGCTGCCTGTGGGTAGGCTCAATACCCTGGGTTCCGAAATCTTCGAGAGTTTCAACAATACCTGTACCGAATAATTGTTCCCATAAACGGTTCACCATTGTGCGTGCCGTAAGTGGATTTTTTTTATCTGTGAGCCACATGGCCAATCCTAACCTGTTTCGTGGCGCTCCTTGTGGCAATGGTGTTAATGAAGCAGGAGTACCTGGCTGCACCTCTTCTCCTTTTACCAGCCAGTTACCACGTTCAAAAACATAGCTGGAGCGAGACATAAATTCGGGGTTATCCATCATCACCGGGGTTGTGGACACCTTTTTATTGACCAGCTCCCAATAATTATTGACAATATTATCATAACCCGGTTTATTATTACCAGGTAATTTTTTTGTAAAATAGAACCAATCGAACATGATGCCACTACGGTTCGTATTTTCAATATTTTTATTAGAATAAGAAAAATACAGATCATGTATTCCATGCTGTTCAGCAAATTCAATTTGCAGCATCTGCCAGCCTTGTGTTTTTGGAACTGAGATGGTTTTTAATAATTCACCGCCATCTTTACCAAAACCGATACTTAAGGTGCCTCCTTTTTCAAATCCTAAGACCGGCATTATCAACTTGTCTTTCTGATCAAGGTTCACATCCTTTAATCTTGCCCGGCTTCTGTTACGCATTGCCAGCCATTTGGTATCAGCAATTCCACAATTAATTAAACTATCTGCATTTTGAGAATTATATGAAGGTTGAAATGTTTTTAGAAAAATATCTGCCTCAATTGCTTCTTTGTTGAATCCATTACTCGTCAGCCATGTAATAATATTTTTTTGTTTGACACTTTCTTCATTTTCATAATGACGCAGTAATGGATAGTCGGCCCAGGTATCTTCATCCCGTGTATTATTAAAGAAGGCCATGAATTTATAATATTCATCATGTTTAAATGGATCATAGGGGTGACTGTGACATTGCACGCAGGAAAATGTAGTACCCAATAATCCTTCCCAGGTAGTATTCACCCTATCCATTACTGCAGCCGTTCTGTATTCTTCATTATCTGTTCCACCCTCATCATTGGTCATTGAATTACGATGAAATGCAGTGGCAATTAATTGTTCATCTGTTGCGCCAGGTAAAAGATCGCCGGCAATTTGTTCAGTTAAAAATTCATTATACGGTTTATCGTTATTAAATGCTTTTATCAGCCAGTCGCGATAACGCCATATGCTTCTCGAATAATCGCGTTCATATCCTTTTGTATCTGCATAGCGGGCAATATCAAGCCATAAAGATGTCCATCGTTCACCAAAATGCGGTGAGGCAAGTAATGAGTCTATTAATTTTTCGTATGCTCCATTATCATTACTATTTAAAAATTGTTTTGCGAGGGAAGTCGATGGAAGTAACCCAGTAAGATCAAGACTAACCCTTCGTAATAATATTTCTCTATCTGCCTGTGGTGAAGGTTTTAGTTCCTGTTTTAGTAATTCATCGTAAATGAAATAATCGATATTATTTTTGGGCCAGTCCCATTTATTCTTATTAAATAATCCGAATAAATATGAAGCGGGTCCAGGCACCTTCTGCTGCGCTACTGGAACATAGGCCCAGTGATCACCCCATTTAGCGCCCTGTTTTACCCATTGCCTGAATATTTCTATTTCTTCTTCGCTGAGAGGTTCGTGCTGGTAGGGCATTCTTTCTTCAGGATCTTCCAACGTAAGTCTTCGTATAAACTCACTTGCGCCCGGATCGCCGGGTATAATTGCAGGCTTGCCCGATTCAGTTTTAGCGAGTGCCTCTTCGCGAAACAATAAACTAAATCCTGCTTCCTTTTTAATACCGCCATGACAGGTAATACATTTTTTATTAATTACTGGCTTTACCTGCGTGCTGAAATCAATTGTAGAATGATCTGTAGCGAAAAAAAACACACTGGCTATTACTATCAGCAATAGTGGAATGATAATAACCTTGTTAATCTTCTCTGCCAGCATCGTTATAATTTATGCAACTAATTTACTTATAAAATCCGGGTAAACCATCAAATGTACCGAGGGTATTTCTCATTGCACTTCCGAAAAACTCCCGAATAATTATATCCGTTATCTGCTATACAGTACATTTTCTGCCATGTTGCCAAAGCCGGTAGTATTGCCGCCATCCCCTTGCACCTGTAAAAATGATCGTCTTGATCTCATACCAATCCGAATATAATTAATCCTCCGCTAAGATGAAGATTACAGGTTGTTTTTTGTAATATTTAATCATTCTTCCGTACGATTTAACCATTCTTCCGTTCTGGGTGGCAAGGTTCCATTTGCTGTTTCTTTTAATCACACGAATAGCTTTGGCTCTCAGGTTTTCAGGACCAACAATGGCTTCAACATTACTTTCGTTCCCAGATTGATCAACAATGACTCTGATAATCACAGTGTCCTATATACGGTTATCAACTGCATTTTGCGGATACGTAAATGTTCTGCTCAGAAATCTTGCCCAGGCTTTTGGCCCACCGGGATAAGTTGATCCAACTCCTACCTTAATAAATACAGAATCATCATTGTTCCTTCCAGTTGCAATATGGTCAATAACACCGTTTATTAATTTCATAAAAAATTATTTTATACAACTATTTATGGAATTATTTCAATTCAGAGTCTCATGATAAATATTGTTTATGGGAGAAATAAATTCAGCCGCTTCAACGGACAGGAGTTCTGCATCCAGAAGAAAAAAATTATCTACCCGTATTGACC
>CAYLVR010000134.1:0-10171 GCA_964387165.1 uncultured Chitinophagaceae bacterium
GTAAATGATGTGCATTCCCCTGAGATGAACCGAAGTCAGAAACATAATAAAGAAGTTTTAAATTATTGCTGTGACTTTTTACTATATCACGAACCCCCTTATAAAATCTCATCAGGCCCCAGGAAGCAAAACGATGAAATTCTCTTCCATGATCAGTGTTCCATGAGGGCCATTGACCCTGCGCAGCTAAAGGTGCACTGGCTATATTGTGTGTATTGCCATCCCAGGTAACAGTTGATTGACTCGGGTAGCGGCAAGGGAGGTACACATTTCTCCACATTGTTTGGGCGCCCTGATCATGCATACCCGGATAAATATAGCCGCCTACATTGAGCCATGGTATAGCAAATTCTTCAGCAGAAGTGTTTCCAACCTGTATATAGAGTATTTTGTTGTAAAAGCTTCCGAGCTGATCAAGTGCATCATCGACAAACGCATAAAAACGTTCCCGGGCCCATTCTGAAAAAATGGAAGGATTGGTGACAGCCACATTGTCTCCTACTTTTGTACCATCATAGGTTCTGGCAATCGTACTATCGGGGAAATAGCTGTCATTCCAAAAACCAGCACGTGAATAAGGAAAATGCAGGGCCACTTTTAAAGTGCCTCCTTTAAGATCAGTAAGGTCTTGTATGGCCTCTACGAGCTTTGCCCTTTGATAATTGCCAAGTGTAGGCTCATAATGATCCCAGCTAATATAAAGCCTTACGGCAGTAACGCTGGCATCCTGCCCACCAGATGTGAGATTCACAAACTTTTGAATATAGTCCCACTGAGCATTGGCATGCTGAGCATTCCTGTCAAAACCATATCCCGTGGTATTCAGGATTAATTCTTTTGGAACCTGTGCAAAGGTTTGTGTTAAAAAGAAAAAACAGGGTAGAAAAAACAAGTAAAACTTTCTCATATGCAAGGTAATTTAAGTGGTGAAAAAAATAGATTTATTTATTTACTTGAATAAATTAATCACATCGTAATAACCCTTCTTAAAATTGCTTCACTATTCTATTAAGCCAGGGGACCTAACAAATCATCTACTCATTCAGGCCAACCAATGATTTGATGGAGAAAACATTACTAATGTAAATATTTTCTGAGCCTAACTGTCATGTGCTGTGTGCACTAATGAATTGGGCGTGAGCACACCCTGTGCAATAAAAATGTGCGTAACGCCAACCTCTGATAAAAGTATACTGTCGGGTAATAAAATAATTTTAATTCCCAAAAACATAGTTTTCAAATTTGGGTGATGACTTTTTTTAAAAACAACGATAAGAGTGTATTAAACATGCATTAATTACCCAAAAACTTAAACTTAATGAAACAATTTTTCACGCTTTTGATAACATTTTGTTTGGCAGGTGCCCACGATACTTCCGCCCAATCACTTGGTGGTGGTAAAATCAAATATGGCATCAAAGCCGGAATAAATATGGCCACTTATGGACATGATAGCGAGCGCAAAAGTGATTTGAAAGAGGATGGCTTCAAAAAGCAACCTTTATTTTCATTCCATTTAGGAGGATATGCGGATTATAGTATTACAGAAGCTTTTTCCATACAGGCTGGTCTTACATTAAGTGGCAAAGGATACAGAGAGTCATGGTCCGGAGAAGATGAATCCGGCGACTTCGAATATGAAGGAAATTATAAAGAAAGCCTGACGTATCTCGAAATTCCCATAAATGCGGTGTACAAAACAGGTAGCTTTTACGTTGGTGCGGGACCATACATAGCCTATGCCTTGTCGGGCAAATGGAAAGAAAAATATAAAGAAGACTTTGGAGATGGCGATATAGAAAGTGATATGGACTCGGGTAAAATTTTATTTAGCGGAGAATATGCGTATTATAAACGCGCCGATTTTGGCATTAATATCCTGGCAGGATACCAGTTAAATGAGAAGATCAGCCTTGGGGCAAACTATGGTTTAGGCCTGAGCAATCTGGATAAGGATCGTGATTTGGAAAACCAAGCTTATTGGTCTTTTAAAAATAGGGTATTCTCCGTTTCCGTGGGTTATTCTTTTTAAGTTACAGCAGTCTCCTCACCTTGTAAGTTTTTCCGAAAGCCACAAGGTGAGAAGACTTTAAATATAAACCCTCTCTACTATCTGATCTGATACCAGCAAAAACCAGGCATTCAGGCCCGATCGTAGGCAATGCACCCCATTTTTCTGAGACAGGAAGGTGGTTTTTTATAAAATTCCCTGATGGCCCTGGTAAAATTGGAGGGATTTCCATACCCAAGCAGATCACTGATTTCTGACATGGGAGCGTATGGTCTGGCCATTAAAAGTTCTTTTGCCTTTTTCATTCTTACATGATATATAAGCTGTTCCCATGAATAATTATATTTTTCCTGGATGATCATCCGAAAATTAGCTTCGGTCATATTGTTATGCTTAATCACGTTACGAATTAAAAGCGGATGGTCACATAATTTTGCAGCATCAGAAAGGTGATTTAAAATATAATCTTCGATATTTTCTAATTTTTGAAGATCATCGATCTTGGTTTTCTGTTGCCTGAATAAAACTTCTTCGCCTGATAAATACTGGTTGATCAGACGAAGCACATATTCTTCCCTGAAGATATCAGCAAAATTACGTTTGAACGAAAAAGATCGTTTTCCTTCTATCAGTCTCCTGATGTTTCTATTTGTAATATGATCAATTCCAAAAAAATTCCCGAAAGGATATCCTTTAAAGCAATTTTGTAAATCATCAGTATTGTTTTTGTAAAATTGAAATATATCATCGTATATATGCAAAGGCAATTCGATCATGACACATTCATAGTTACCCTTATTTAGGTTAATTGTGTATTTATTTTCGCGCCCGGTGCCAATTAAATGATAAACATTCTTTGGAGCCTTGATCTGGCGTTCGGGACCCTTCCAAAAGAAAGTGCCATGAAGCATATATGTAAGAAATAATCGGTCATCGTTATTAAAAACAATAACATCTGTTTCCTCTGTGGCACCAAGATGACAATACCATATGATGTGTTTGCTGGTTTTAATTTTTTGAAGAAGAGTATATCCGGATGAATGCTCCGAATAAAAAACAGATGCGCCCTTTATTATGCAGGGAGAAAGATGTTGTGGCACTGTCGACGATGTTTTGCTATAGCCTCCCCTGCAGGGTTCGAAAAACAGTTCTATTTCCTTACTAACGTGGCGGCAATTATAACCAGTGAATTTTTTCATAGATTAGTATTAAGGTGACTTAAATTACTTAATCTATACGTTTAGCTATCCCGCACTGTGAGCAGGCCCGGGAGATAATTATTATTTCGCACCCATTATATATGCCGTTTCCTTCTTTGCTTCATGCAATACGAAAAAACTCTGAACGGTTCCCAGGTTAGACAATCCAGCAAGTTTATTGATCATGAAATCGTGATATTCGTCCATATCCTTTAATTCGATCTTTAGTAAATAATCATACTGGCCAGTCATGTGATAACACTCCATTACCTCGGGAAATTGTATTACTTCCGACTCAAATTTTTTCATGATAGTGGCAGCATGTTCTTTAAGTTGCACATGCGTGTACGCTGTCAATGATTTGCCTATCTTACGTTTGTCCAGTAATGCAACATATCCTTTAATAAAATTCTGGTTCTCGAGTTTTTTGATACGTTCATGAACACTGGAAGATGACTTGCCGATTTTACCCGCAATTTCTTTTGTGTTGAGCTGTGCATCATGCTGTAATAACTGAAGTATCCGGATATCATCCGGGTGCAGAGGTTCCATGAGGTAAATTTGTGTGCAAAATTCAGGAAAATGCAGCATAATCAGGAATATTTCCGGGGAAATCCGTAAGTATAGGAATATTGCCAGGATTATATAAGCTTCGTAAGGTAATTAGTTACATAACGGGTAGCAATAATATGCTGTATAATGCCACCTGTGCTTACTTTTTGAAACATATAATATCAGCAATTTTGATTGTGGCCCCTGAACAAGGGGCCATTTTGTATATTTGCTCACATTAATTTGAATGTTGCAAAATTGACTCGTTACCAGCATCAGAAAAAATTGCTCGCTGCTGTCGATTGTATAATTTTCGGCTTTGATGGGCAGGAACTTAAATTGTTGATCATAAAGCGCAGCTTTGAACCCATGAAAGGCAAATGGAGCCTGATGGGAGGATTTATTGGTCCGGAAGAAAGCGCCGACGTTGCAGCTAACCGTATTGTAAAAAAACTGACGGGACTTGATAATATCTATCTTGAACAATTACAGTCATTTACAGATCCCGGCCGCGACCCCGTTGAGCGAACAATATCAATAGCTTATTTTGCCCTTATTAATCTCCAGGACTACGAGCAGCAATTAAGTAAGGATTATCATGCAGAATGGACCCCTATTAACAGGCTGCCCGGACTTATTTTCGATCATAAAAAAATAGTAGCGGCGGCAAGAGAGAAATTGCAGCAGAAAGCAAAAATTCAGCCCTTCGTGTTTGAATTGCTTCCTGAGAAATTCACACTCCCGCAACTGCACTTATTATACGAAGCCATTTATGATACCGCCCTGGACAAACGTAATTTTATGCGCAAAATTCTCGCAACCGGGCTACTTATTGCGCAAAAAGAGAAAGACAAATCCACTTCACGACGCGGCGCTTTTTATTATGCACTGGATAAAAAGCGGTATAATAAACTTCTCAGGACACTTATATAATATTTTTTGCCGGTTAAAAAAATAAATGTAATCTTGAAGCTTTATTAATAAGTGTCATTAAAACACTTATTCTAACTATTGAACCATGCCAAGCTCATTTGTGATAGGTGTCGATTTTGGCACCGATTCTGTTCGATCGATTATCGTAAATACTGCTAATGGTGAGGAAATGACCTCATCAGTATTTTATTATTCCAGGTGGAAAGAAAGTTTGTATTGTGATCCTTCACAACAACAATTCAGGCAACATCCGCAGGATTATATTGATGGACTGGAACATACTATAAAAGATTGTATAAATAAAGCGGGTGTAACAATCAGTGAGAATATTAAAGCCATATCGGTCGATACAACAGGATCAACACCAGTAGCGGTAGATGCTTCAGGAACACCACTCGCGTTGTTAAAAGAATTCGAAAATAATCCGAACGCCATGTTCGTATTATGGAAAGATCATACCGCAACAGCAGAAGCTGCAGAAATTAATGAACGTAATAAGAACAGTAAAATAGATTACCTGCAATTTGTTGGCGGTATTTATTCTTCCGAATGGTTCTGGGCAAAATTACTGCATATTCTACGAGTGGATAAAAAAGTAGTACAAGCCTGCCATAGTTGGGTGGAGCATTGCGATTGGATACCTTTTTTACTTACAGGCGGAAATAAAGCCTCAGAAATTAAAAGAGGAGTATGCGCTGCGGGACATAAGGCTTTATGGGCGGAAGAATTTAACGGACTGCCCGCTGATGAATTTTTTACTTCTCTTGATCCTTTGTTAAAAGGATTTACAAAAAAATTATTTACACAAACTTATACGTCAGATAAAGCTGCAGGAACCATCAGCGAAGTATGGGCAACAAAACTGGGATTACCGAAAAATGTGTTAATTGGTATCGGAGCATTCGATGCACATATGGGTGCTGTAGGCGGACAAATAGAACCTTACCATTTAAGTAAAGTAATGGGTACCTCTACCTGCGATATGCTGGTAGCGCCCGCAAATGATATTAATGGCAGAACAGTGCAGGGAATTTGTGGCCAGGTAAATGGCTCAATAATCCCTGGAATGATTGGACTGGAAGCAGGTCAGTCGGCATTTGGAGATGCTTATGCGTGGTTTAAGAATTTAATTGCCTGGCCCGTAGATAATTTATTAAAAGCAAAAACAGGCGCGGATGAATCAACACTCAAACAATTACGGGATTCAATTCACAGTACAATTCTTCCTGAATTAAGTAAACAGGCCTCTAAACTCGAAGTGAATATGAACAGTGAGTATGCGCTCGACTGGTTCAACGGCCGTCGCACACCCGATGCTAATCAATTGGTAAAAAGCGCATTTACCGGGTTGGATCTTGCAAGTGATGCCCCGAAATTATTTCGTGCCATTGCAGAAGCCACATGTTTCGGCGCCAAAAGAATAGTTGACAGGTTTAATGAACAGGGAGTAGAAGTAAAAGGGTTAATCGGTGTGGGTGGAGTTGCACGCAAATCGCCATTTATTATGCAGATGATGGCCGATATAATGAATATGCCATTAAAAATTCACAAATCCGAACAAACCTGTGCCGCGGGTGCCGCAATGTTTGCAGCAACAGTAGCAGGAATTTATAATAAAGTAGAAGATGCAATGCAGGCTATGGGAAGGGGGTTTGATATAACCTATTATCCCGATGCAGAAAAAGCAGCAGTGTATAAACAACGTTATCAGAAATATATATCGCTTGGAAATTTTGCTGAACAGTTCACCGCAAAAAATTAAAAATTACAACCATAAGAAATATAATGATCGACTTGAAATCATACGAAGCCTGGTTTGTTACGGGTAGTCAGCATTTGTATGGCGATGGAACATTAAAAACAGTAGCTGAGCACGCGCAAATTATTGCTGCTGCACTAAATGCCAATAAAGAAATTCCTGTAACAATTGTATTTAAAGCCGTAGTAACTACTCCTGATGAAATAATAAATATCTGCAGGCAGGCTAATAATGCGCCGCAATGTATTGGCATTGTTACATGGATGCATACATTTTCTCCGGCAAAAATGTGGATCGGGGGATTGAAAATATATCAGAAACCATTATTGCATCTTCATACACAATTCAATCGCGATATCCCCTGGGATAGTATAGACATGGATTTTATGAACCTGAACCAGAGTGCACATGGTGACCGTGAATTTGGTTTTATGGTGAGCAGGATGCGTAAAAACAGGAAAGTAGTTGTGGGTCATTGGGAGGATAAAGATGTTGCCATCCAATTAGCTAACTGGACAAGAGTGGCTTCTGCCTGGCATTCTATGCAATCGGCACGTATTGTGCGTTTTGGCGACAATATGCGTCATGTAGCCGTTACAGAAGGAGATAAGGTAGAGGCGCAAATGGTATTTGGTTATTCAGTAAATACACATGGGATTGGTGATTTGGCAAAAGTAATTAATGAAACATCTGATAAAGAAACGGAAGAACTGATTAAAGAATACAGGGATACTTATATCATTAATAATTTCTCTTCAATTGCTGAATCAATAAAAGAGGCCGCAAAAATAGAAATAGGTTTACTACGCTTTATGCGGGAAAATAATTTTGTAGCATTTACCGATACCTTTGAAGATCTGCATGGCTTGAAACAATTGCCGGGAATTGCCGCACAGCGTTTAATGGCGGCAGGCTATGGTTTTGCCGGCGAAGGTGATTGGAAAACGGCTGCACTGGTTCGTACGATGAAAGTAATGGCCGCAGGATTAGAAGGTGGAAATTCTTTTATGGAAGATTATACCTATCATTTTGATCCGAATGATCCACAGGTGCTGGGTGCACATATGCTGGAGATTTGTCCTTCTATTGCTTATGGTCAACCGAAATTAGAGATACATCCCCTGGGTATTGGTGGTAAAGCCGATCCGGCAAGATTGGTATTTGACAGCGCCGGGGGGCATGCAATAAATGTATCTATAGTAGATATGGGCGATCGTTTCAGGATGATTGTAAATGAAGTTGATGCAGTTGCACCTAAATATGATCTTCCAAAATTACCCGTAGCGCGTGTGTTGTGGAAGCCTTTGCCCGACATGAAAACAGCCTGTCATGCCTGGATACTTGCCGGTGGCGCACATCATACCTGTTATAGTCAGAATATAACCTCCGGCATGATTGAGGATTATGCTGAAATTGCCAATGTTGAATATCTCAATATTGGCCGTTCATTCGATTTGCATCAATTTAAAAATGAATTGCGTTGGAACGAATACGCATTTAGATAACCTGACTGTGCCAGCGTAAGCAAAATAATGCCAGCATAAACAACAACAAAACCTGTACATTATCTATGCTGGACTTTGCTAATGACATGCAAACTTAACGCTGAATATCCATTAGTGTTTACTCTATCCGGAAAACTTATTGTTAATTCGGGGAAATTCCGAATGATTATTGGTACCCCCCATAATCTTATGTCCGTGAAACGGACCAGCGCCATTCTTTATACTAAATGCTCCCGAAAAACGTTCCAGTATAACATATTACCCTATGCCTAAAAAACTATATATAATAGCAGTAACTTTTGCATCAACTTTTGTTTCCTGTTCTTCTACTAATCTCATGAGCCTCAGTGTCAGGGAGCCCGCACCAGTTAGCCTGCCTTCATATATTAAAAATGTTGGCATTGTAAATCGAACTAATATTTCAAAACAAAATAAGGCTGTAGATATCATCGATAAAGTTTTTAGTCTTGAAGGAGCAGAGCTCGATAAAGCGGGTGCTGCATCCGGTATTACAGGATTATCAGTAGAATTACAAAAAGATACAAGATTAAATAATGTAGTGATATTATCCGAACAACTTACTACAGCTAATCCAACTTTATTTCCAACTCCTTTATCCTGGGATACAATAGAAGAAATTTGTCGCATAAATAATACCGATGCATTATTTGTTCTTGAATTATTCGATACGGATTCGAAAATATCTTATGCATCCCATCCTGTTAAAATAAATACCCCGGTCGGATCTCTTCCGGCTTTGGAGCATGAGGCAAGTATGGTAACACTTGTAAAAACGGGATGGAGAATTTACGATCCCTCATCGAAAAATATTCTTGATCAATTTGTTGTAACACAGGATATTGGTTATACGGGTCGTGGTATTAATCCCGTAGTTGCAGCAAATGCGCTGATTGGCAGGAAAGAAGCAGTGAAAGAAGTGGCTAATAGATCGGGACAGGCTTATGGATTAAGGATCGTTCCTTATTGGTTACGTGTATCAAGGGATTATTATGTAAAAGGAACTAATAATTTTTCAATTGGTAAAAGAAAGGCGCAGACTGGTAACTGGGATCAGGCAGGAGAGTACTGGTATAAAGAAATAAATAATAATAAAGGAAAAGTTGCGGGCCGCGCATGTTATAATATGGCTATCATCAGTGAAATAAATGGTGATATCGACCAGGCAATTAAATGGGCGCAACAATCTTATGAGGATTATAATAATAAACTTGCTTTACGGTATGTTCGGGTACTACAGAACCGGCAGAAAAAGATGCAGCTATTGCAGGACCAGCAATGGGAGGCACAAAACAGGAGATAACTTATCAAATCTTTTTATTCGAAACCCAAAAATCAGGTAGTGATTCATTTCGAATGAGACAAATAAATAAAAAGATTGATTGAGAGCCGGATCTGTTCTTAATTCAAATGAGCCACTGTCAAAAATCGGTAGTATAACTATCAAATTTATTTGAAAAGATCAACTGTATTCCGAAATCCTGTATAATAATTCTTTAGAATCATTATATAGCCTGTCATAATTCCTGGTATCAATATATTCTTGTATAATTAATTTGGATCCCAGTCCAACGGCTACGGCGCCTGCATCAAACCAGGGAAATATTTTAGCCGGTTCAGCAGATATTCCTCCTGTTGGCATAAAATAGAGTTCCGGAAATACTTCGCGGATACTTTTAAGATATGACGGATCCAGTAAATTGGCCGGGAATAATTTAACTATAGAAGCGCCGGCGTTTTTAGCAGCCGCAACCTCTGTTGGAGTAATGCAGCCAGGTATCCAGGGAGTGTTGTTGCTGAGAGCAAGCTTGCCTATTTCGGTATCTACGATTGGGCAAACAATAAATGATGTTTTTGCATCAATAAACTCCTGTGCTGATAAGGGCGAAAAAATAGTTCCTATGCCAAGAAATAAACCGGGCATTTCTTCCTGTATGGCTTTTTGTAAAGCTTTAAAATTATTTACGGCGTTTGTTCCCCTGTTTGTATATTCTACTACCCTGAATCCTGCTTTATATAACGATCTCAATATTTCAAGAGATATAATTTCATCATCATTATAATATAACGGCACTATTCTCTGGCTGATTATTTTCTCTTTTATATTATTGAACAACATTTGATAAATTTAAAATGGATTGTAATGGGGTGGTGTTTACGTCACCCTTTATAAAAAGCTTGCTGAAACCTGCAG
>CAYLVR010000135.1:0-9436 GCA_964387165.1 uncultured Chitinophagaceae bacterium
GCAGAGCAACTACACCGACAAACAATCCTCATCTGCTATCCGTAAAAATAATACCAGGATATTCCCTAAAGTTTCAGCTACACTTCCTATAGATTCATCTTCGTCCTTATCACTTGCCTATGCTAAAACAGTTATACGCCCTAATTATACCAACGCCAACCAGGCATCTGTTTACATCAACCCTTATTTTGAATGGGCGAATAATATCAATATAAATCCTGCATATACTGATGAAATAACTGCAACCTATCTATATAAAGATTATTCAGTGGCGGCATCATTATATCAAACCAGGGGAGTAGTGTATTCAGGTTTTAATTTTAATGAACAAGATATGATTCTTCGCAGGTCGGAACTGAATTATGAAAACGAGAGGGGAGTGTATATTAGTTTTAATATTCCTTTTAAATATAAAATATGGAGTTCATCAAATGTGATGAATCTTATATATTCAACAATAAAAGACTCACAGGCTGTAGCAAATAAAGCCAGGCCATACATTTATTTTTATTCTTCAAATGAATTAAGACTCCCGAAAAAATTTGTATTCACCTTATCGGGCTGGGCCACCACAAAAAATCAGCTTGGAGCCATTGAAAGAAACAGCTTATTCAGCGTCGATACCTCTCTCACCAAAACTATAGGTAAAAATTTATCCTGCACATTACGTGTTACAGATATGTTTGGATCAATGGATTCAAAAGAAATATTTGCGGTAAATGCGGTAGCTGCTAACGGTATATATTATGACCGGCTGCAGGAATTTTCAGTTGGTTTAAAATATTCCCTCGGGCGGCTGAAAGAATCAGCATTCAAGAACAAAGATGTTGATGAAAGTACAAACAGGATCAGGTAGCAATAGATTAACGATAACGTTGCACAACCCAGGTGAACCACTCTTTTTCAAGGTGGAAGACATCTTTTATCATTGCAACTTTGATAGGTGATATTTGCTTTAATGGATGTATTCTCCGGGGGAACCTAGCTAGCGAAAGAGCAGACTTCAAATAAACTCTTCGATATTTTCAGGTGTGATGACTTTCTTCTCTTTTACATTGTAATTCTTTGTAAATGTTTCCGGGAACCGGGAGTTTGATTTGCCTTTCCATTTAAATTCAAAGGCATAATAGTCTTCCTGCTCCTGCTCTATCAAATCTATCTCCTGGCCTTGAGAAGTTCTCCAGAAATATTGTTCTGCATCAATATTATTGTATTTCAGAAATTTCATTCTTTCGCTAATAATATAATTTTCCCATAAACCTCCTGTATCTGTTCTTGAGTCTAAGGGCTTAAAATTATTTAATATCGCATTTCTTATTCCGCAATCGAAGAAGTATATTTTTTTCCCTTTTTTAATTTCATTTCGAACATTTTTGTTTAACGCTGGTAATTTAAAAACCACAAATGCTTTTTCCAACAGGTCAATATATTTTTCAACTGTATTTTTATCAGCTTCTACGATCTGCGACAACTCATGGTAACTAACTTCACTACCTAATTGTAAAGCCAGCGCTTTTAAAAGTTTTTCCAACAATACAGGTTTGGCTATTTGTTCAAGGTTCAATAAGTCTTTATACAGATAACTCGAGGCCAATAATTTTAATAATTCTTTTTCTTCACCGGGATTTGTAACTATTTCAGGATAATAGCCATAAATCATTCTGTGTTCTATCAGCCTTTTTTCTTCAATTAATCCATGGTGTTGAATCATTTCAGCAAAGCTTAACGGATACAACATAAACTCATATTTTCGCCCGGTTAATGGCTCATTTACTTTTCCAGCCAGTTCAAACGAGGACGAGCCTGAAGCAATAACCTGAACGTCTTTTAATTGGTCGGTAAAAAGTTTTAAGGTAAGACCAACATCAATTATTCGTTGAGCTTCGTCAATAAATACCAGTTTACGCTTGCCTACTATTGTTTTCAACTTAGCGGAAGTTGTATTGGTAAGTTGTTCACGTACATCTGCCTCATCACCGTTCAAATACACGTATTCTTTACCTGCATTTTTCAATACATTTTCAATAAGAGTCGATTTTCCACATTGCCTGGGCCCCATGATGAGAATTGCTTTTCCTTTATTTAGCCTTGCTGTAATCCTGCCCTGAATGATGCGATGTATCATTATTTGTGAATTGATTCACAAAATAACATAATAATTTTAGATTTGATTCACAAAATATCATAAAACTTCATAAGTTGCTGATAATGAATGAAGTGTTGATCTCGTTGTACACCTCTTTCTGATGTTTGATGAAAGTTCAAACAGTAATAAAATGGAATTGATCAATTCGATGATGGTGGTACCCGAAGGAAGTGATGATTACCAGATATGGAACTATACTTAACACCGGATTTCGATCCCCTTTTCCATTATTACTTCAACAAAAGGATCTATTCTGGGTATAAATTCTTTAGTGTTATAAGTGCGGGCGGATATGTCCAGGTACTCCTTTTTATTATTAATTCTTCCAAATAAACGGCTATCAAAATATCCCTCTCCTTTAAACTCATCTGCTACAAGCGCCAGATCAATATCGCTCCATTTATGTGGTTTACCATGAGCACAAGAGCCAAATAAAACAACCCTTCGCACACGAATTCCCGAAGCCTTAACTTCTTTTACAAAATTCTCAACGGTTTTTATTGCAATTCTTTTAGCAAGCATTTACGTAATGAATTTACAAAATCAAAGATAATATAAGTTTTCTTTTCTTTATATATCCTATACAAATTCTGCTTGTAGCCTGGATAACGACCTTCTAATTGAAAATTATTCATGTCTCTTAAATATTGTATATCCTCTTTGCTTATTTTCAAACTGGTTTGTTCGCAGAGCTTAATAAGATCATTCATTTTCGGAGGATGATTTCCTGCATTATTCTTAACCCAATGAGCCTTTAATAACTTTTCCAAAACCAGGTGCATAAAGAATAATGCATGTACATATGATCTGCAATCCAACATTTTTTTATTGCCATCCAATCTTTATTGGCAGTATCTACCCAATACTTAATATGATCCTTTTTTGTAAATCCGCCTTTTCGCACTTTTTCATTTCGCTTCATGAAGCGAAAATCAATAATTGAATTATGCCGTACAAGGCGAAAACACAGGAACGTTAACGTTTTTTCAACAAATTAGAAAGCTTATTACGGTGTGCTCTTAATTCTCCTTTGATAGTTCCGGTAATAATACAGAGCGAGGTGAATTAGTCACTAAAATGATTATATTCGAGGCCAAACAATTTTTGCCATTGAATTAATCGTTTAGCATGAAAAAAGTTCTTATTCTCCTGTCTTTAATAAGTGTGTCATTTCATTATTGTTATGCTCAACGTATTTCTCAATGGGAGGGCAAACCAGCCAATATTGCCACAAGTGCATATGAGTTTAGAGCGGATCGCATGCCTGATGCCAATCCTTCCGAAAGCTGGTTTGCATTATATTGGTATGCAGAGCAACCCTTAAATAAGGTGTTGGACATAAATGCTCAAGCTATAAAACAGGTATTGAATAGTTTGCTTTGGGAAGAAATTCGCCCTGTTAAATCCATTGAATTATCTTGGAGTTCCAAGGCAAAGAGAAAGCCCGGCGTGGATGATATAATAATTACAACCCTCGAAAAAAAGAATACTGCGAGTTCGTGGTGGAATAATCTTATTACAGTAAGAAAAAGTGTCAGGCCGGTTGTTACTAATGATGGAACAACATATGTTTATCAGTTAGACAGCTTAACAAATATTAATGGTTTGATTATTAGTGTTAATGGCGAAGCCTCTGCATTCGATGTTCCTAAGATTGAAGTATATAATGAGGCAAAATGGAAAACAATAGATATTGAAGTTGAATGGGGTTATGAGGCAGTGGATGCTGATAAAAATTTTAGTGGCCACATTGAAACGTACGATGGTATTGTTTCTGATTTAACTACATTAAAAGGGGATAAGGTGACTAAAGTTAAAAATGGCACCACCTGGACTTCTGCCGGGCGATCAAAACAGAGCAGAGGCATTGCTTTCCGATTAAATTATATTGGCATTTCACCAAAGAGAAAAATTGTTCCTTATATCACGCAGAAAGAAAATGTTGATCGAACAATAGTGACCTTATGGACAAAAGCGGGGGATTTTTCATTTCTTGCAGCGGATCTGGAAAATGGGCCGATTTATGCACCAGAGTACAATGTATTTATCAGGAGCAATAAACATAATACTGACGCCAAAACATTTATCAACAATACAAAGCATTTAAAAACTGTTCGTGAAAAGATTCGCTCTAGCAATGAGCAAACAGTTGAACGGGCATTGGAAGGTATTCTTCATATGAAAGTTGATACTTTACCTCCTCACCCAAAAGCTCCTGCTGAGTTTGTCGCTAAAATGAAAATTAATATCCCTTCTGAAAAATTAAATGATCAATGGAATATTGGTGCCTGGCATTTATTGCGACATTGCTTAACAGATTCTGTAACAGGAAGACTTGTATATAATGATTTTCCTTATGGCGTGTTGGCTGCAGAAACCTATTTAATGTTGGCAGCGTTGGATTATATGGGGATGCACAAAGAAGCAGCTGATGGTTACCATCAATGGCTATCCTTACCTACTCAGCCTTTTATTACGCGCGATCAGATGGCGGGATTGAAATTAGGGGAGTCAAAAAGAGATAAACATTTTGGTGGCTCATTACCAGACCGGCCTACGGGTAATTTTTCGGATGGATATGGGTCGTTCACACTTGCTGAAGGCGTTCCTGGTGTTGGAGGCCACCTGGATGGGGTTCATGCATACGGGCCAGGTTGTATTGGTTGGGCAATAAATGAGCATTATTATCTTACTCGTGATAATGAATGGCTAAATGCCAATGTTGCCAGGATAAAAGCTAATGTTGATTGGATGCTGCGTCAGCGCAAATTTCTTCAATCAATGGTTCCCGGAGGAGAAAAACTATGGGGGAAGGGATTACAACCTGCATTGGAAGCCACGCCTGATAGTCAGGGTTTGTTTATGCAATGGTATTGGAGCGAGGCTTTTTATTATGCCACTGTGGCGAAATTTGTAGAATTATTAAAACAAGTAGACGAGAAAGCTGCAGCCGAACTTCAGGTGGAGGTAGAGGAGTACAAAAAAGATATTTATAATGCTGCACAGCGATCAATCGTTTTATCTCCTATGGTACAAACGGGTGATAGTGCATACCATTCAGTGATTCCTTTTGCCTGTTACATGCGTGGTCTTGGTACAGATGCCTGGGGATGGGATAGAGACGGATCTACGAGTCATTGGGGCGTATTAACTTTTGAAACCGATTTATCTTCTTCTCCGTTAATTTCTGTTGCAGAAATATTTGATGTGCATGATAAAAGAATGCAGGGATATCTTGATGTGCTTGAAGATAGATTATTAGTTAACAATCCACGTACGGATTCTCTATCCTGGGAATTCGCAGGGTGGCAACATCAGGTAGGCATACAAAAAACCATCGATGCACATTTGCTTGCCGACGATATTCCTGTTTTCCTGAGATCCTTTTTAAACAGCTATGCAATTCATATTGTACCCCACAAACAATGGGTTTTTAATGAACATGTATTTGGCGGTCCCCCAGATAAAATATTTGAAGATGCCGCATTTATCGTGAGGTTAAGAAATATGTTAATAATGGAAGAAGATAATGCGCTATGGATAGGACGGGGTGTGCCTAAATCGTGGATGGAGCAGGGAAAAATAATAGCCGTATCGAATGCTCCTACATATTATGGAGAGGTCGATTACAAGATTACTTCTGATATTGCAAACGGGAAAATAGCTGCATCAATAAAACTACCTGCTGAAAAAACCATAGAAAAACTGAATTTGCGAGTTCGCCATCCGAATTCACTGCCAATTAAAAATGTTTCAGTTAATGGAAAACGCTGGCAAACATTTAATGCAGATAATGAAATGGTGATATTGACGAATTTGAGTGGAGATGTGAATGTTGTATGTGAGTATTAATTAATAAGATTTATATATGAGTAAGAAGTTTTTAAGGATTTTACTAAATGGGCTGGTTGTAATTTTTTTACTTTCTGCATGCCAGGAACAAGCTGATGATAATGAGGAGGTTCAGGAAATAGTTATAGAAACAGGCGCGGATTCTTTAAGTGTAAACAATCCCGAATTAGTAAAGGCCGGAGAGCAGGGAGAATTCCTGCTTAAAGCTGAAAATGGAAAAGCTTCAGGACCAGGTATTAAATATATGCCTGAGTGGAGAGCATTCGGCTGGTTTGGTGGGGATAACAAAGTGGAGTGGGAAGTAGAAGTAAAAACAGCTGGAATATATGATGTTTATCTGGATTGGTCAGTTTCGGACGAAGATGCAGGAAAAGAATTTGTAATAGACGCTAAAGAGCAGAAGATCACTGGAATTGTAGGCTCTACAGGATCATGGGAAACTTTTCTTACTGCAAAAGTGGGCACTATTAAGTTAGTAGAAGGAACGCAGGACATCGTATTTAAACCAGCTGTGAAATTCGAGAATGGGTCTTTACTGGATCTTCGACAGTTAAAACTTGTTCCCGAAAAGTAAGTGTGACAATAAGCGCTGCATATTTCGGACCATACTCCGAAATATGCAAACGCTAAAGAACTAATCAGGTTATAATCTGTTATAAAAGCGAGGCTGCCTATTACGAAAAGGATCTGGAAGGCGCAATTATTACTTATTTACAGGAATCTCTTTTAGAGATAGGAAATGGTTTTTTTTGGTGGCTCGTCGGCAGCGTATTCACATGGAAGGTGATGAGTTTTTTATTGATCTTGTATTTTATAATCGTTTGCTGCCATGTTTTGTGGAAATAGAAATTAAAACAAACAAACTCACGTATGAAAATATCGGGCAATAGCAGATGTATGTAAATTATTATGACCGATGGAAAGCTTATCCCATTAGTCTGCGAGCATAGCAGTTTGTTACAGAAAGTGCTAATATTCTTTTTTGACTCTTCTTTACTTTAATATTGGGTGATGAACGGTATTGCAAAATGTCGATTTCTTTTTTTCTAAAAAAATCCTGTAATTTTAAGGTCTTACTTCCCGAAGCAACTGATTTTGAACAATTTTTGTATATTTTGAAGAAGGCTTTTCTCCTTATCTACTGAATTATTGACAAATCCTGACCTGATTTTACCGAAACGTACGCTGATTTAATAACTACAACATATTAATTGAACAGTTACAAAACATATAGTGATGAGCAGTTGATAGAACAGATTGCTATTGATAATCGTGAGGCATATACAGCGTTGTATATGAAATATCATCATAAAATCTTTCAGTACCTGGTTGTTGCTTTGAGATCTAAACAGGATGCTGAAGAAATATTGCAGGACATCTTTTTGAAAGTATGGATAAAAAGATCGGCTTTGTGTGGAGTTTTGTCTATTGAAAGCTATCTTTTTCGAATGGCGAAAAACAGACTTATTGATTTTGCGCGAAATAGTAAACGAAAAAGGGAAAAGGTAATATTGCTTTTACCGGAAACCGAAATTGCAACTAATTCATTATCAGAAGATTTGCTACTTAAAGAATATCATTCTGCTGCGCAAAAGGCAATAGATTTATTGCCAGAGAGAAGAAGGTTGATGTTTCTTCTAAACGCGCAGGAAGAATTGTCCGCAGATGAAATAGCTCTCAAATTAGGAACAACGTTGGCCGTCGTTCGGAAACAAATCTACAAAGCGTCTCATTTTATCAGAGAACACCTCCATAAGCATACCGACATGATTGCTTTTTTTGTGATCTGCACTTTTGTTTAATATTTTTTAAGGAGGGGGTATAGTTTTTCTTTATCATTCGTCTTATACATGTATGGAAACATCCAGATTGGTCTCTCTATTGGAGCAATATGCTAACAAAACAATTCAACCTGACGATCTTGTTTTGCTAAGAAGTTGGTTTTATGCAGCTTCTCCAGAAGAATTTGAGCAGATTTTGAATGAATGCAAAAATATTTCTTTGGAATTTCAAGAACTTTTAAAAACTCCGAAAAATTTTGCTATCACTTTAGAAAGCAGACTTGATAAGCTTGATGAAGCTGATCTTTTAAAAGATGAATCAGAAGATAATAAAGCTGAACATATCTCAATAGATATTAGACCAAAAATTCATCGAATACACTTTTCGAAAACAGCTTGGTTCGGATATGCCGCTGGTATTGTTTTCATACTAGGGGTTGGTGCCTACCTGTGGAATAATATATCCAAGAAAAGTTCATTTCAGCAACAAACCAGTTTGCTTGCCGATATTGACGCCCCTGCAAGTATCAAGGCGACAATAACATTGGCTGATGGCAGTGTTATTAGTTTAGATAGCACCATGAATGGGGAGTTGGCCTCACAGGGTAAGGTTAGTATCAAAAGATTAAGCGATGGAAGAATTGTTTATTCTGGAACCAGCCAGACTGCAATAATGTATAATACAATCAATGTTCCAAAAGGAAGTAAAATCGCCAGCCTTATACTTTCGGATGGTACGAAAGTATTTTTAAACTCCGCATCTTCATTAAAGTATCCCGTTGCATTTATTGGTGATGATAGACAGGTTGAAATTACAGGCGAAGCGTATTTTGAAGTGGCGAAAGATGCAAAAAGAAAATTTAGTGTCACAGGAAATGGAGTTACTACGGAGGTATTGGGTACGCACTTCAATATGAACACTTACCAGGATGAAGAATTCAGTCAGATCACTTTGTTAGAAGGAAGTATTAGAGTAGCTCAAAATGACAATAGTGTAATTGTGAAACCAGGTGATCAGGCTATTGTACGAGAAGGAAAAATCAACATTAATAATAAAGTAGATCTCAGTAGAGTCATGGCATGGAAAGAAGGAGTGTTTAATTTTCAACAAATGGATTTTTCTTCTGTCATGCGTCAGATTAGCAGATGGTACGATGTTAATGTTATTTATCCTAAAGGTATTCCAGCTTTAGAGATTGGTGGTGAAATTCAAAAAACACTCCCACTATCTGAAATGCTTGAAGCTTTAGGAGCTTTGGGAGTAAAATATGAAATTAATGGTAAAAATTTAACAGTACTTCCTTAAACAACGAACCCCGCGTGCCTGCGGGGTTCGAAAATGATTAAGGTTGGAAACTTAAATACAATTAGTCTGTAACTGCTTTTATCACCAACTAAAACCAACGCAAAGTTATGCGATTTAACGCTCTTTGTAAAGACCTATTATTCGATAGGCTTTTAACCAAAACAACGTTGCGCGTTATGAAATTAACCGCTTTTCTGATGCTTTGTTTTTCCTTACAGGTAAGTGCTGTAGGAGTTTCTCAAACAATAACCCTTTCGGCGAAGGATGTTCCTTTAGAAGTGGTGTTTAAGGAAATTAAAAAACAGAGCGGTTATTTAGTATCATACAACGCTTCCCTTTTAAAGACGGCGA
>CAYLVR010000135.1:9446-10098 GCA_964387165.1 uncultured Chitinophagaceae bacterium
GGCGAAACCTGTGACCGTTTCTGTAAAAGACTGTCCATTTGAGGATTTTATCAAATTAATCTTATCTGGACAGAACCTAAGCTATGTCTTAAAAGACAGGTCCATAATAATTATCTCTACAATCCAGGGATTAAAGCCGGGATCGTCGGGAAACGACTTCAGTCGTCGCTCTACTCTCTTTACACCTTCCGCAGAGCCGATTACAGGCGTGGTGAAAGATTCAACGGATACGCCATTAAGCGGTGCTACGGTGACGCATAAACGCACTAAAATAAGCGTGCAAACCAATGCGCAGGGAGAGTTTACTATTGACGCTCAACCGGGCGATATGCTGACGATCTCTTTTTTAGGCTATCAGCTTCTTGAGGTAGAGGTTGGAATCGACCGGGCGCCCTTGAAGATTGTGTTGCTACGTGCTTATTCTGATCTGGGCGGGGTAGTGGTAGTAGGTTATGGAACGCTTCAGAAGAGTAAAATATCTTCCTCTATGGCGTCAATTGATCCCCAAAAAATTGAAAATCAGTTAAATGTTTCGGTGGATCGGTCGTTGGAAGGGCTGGTCGCAGGAGTGGTTGTAAAACAAAATACTGGTGCACCGGGAGGAGGGGCCTCAATAAAGATCAGAGGAGGAGGTTCTATTGGATCAGGAGCC
>CAYLVR010000136.1:0-6675 GCA_964387165.1 uncultured Chitinophagaceae bacterium
ATTTTGTTGCTGAATGCAGAGGCTTTATATTATTCAGGCAATGAGCCAGACGCTAGAGAAAGATTGAAAGAAGTACGCGAGCGTGCAAATCCCATTGACATAGACGCATTGACAGCGGCATATCAAAAAGCTGATTTTTTGGAAGAATTGCTTGACGAACGTTCTCGCGAATTGTGTTTCGAAGGATGGAGAAGAACAGATCTGATAAGATTTGGTAAATTCATTGAAACCATGAACAGTTTATCCAGTAATTTGGGTGCCTATAATACTACTGTTCCCAGGATAAAAGATAATATATTTCCCGCATCAATTTGGTATCCTATTCCAATTACCGAAATCGAACTTAGTCCCATAGATCAGAATCCTGGATACTAACAATCAATAATTGATAATATAATATAACCAGGTGATTTCCTGACGGGAGTTTTTTGCCTGGTTATATTATAATCTACTATTATTTTTCTTTTAATCAGTTTTATGAACCGATTCAACAGGTATTTGCTTATACATATTCTTTTTATTGTATTTTTTTCTTTTCGTCTTTTTTCGCAGGAGATTAAGCTTGAAAATAAAACACTTAGTTACATTGTTGATAAAAATGGCCGTAACCTGAATTTTACTGATAGGTCTACTGGAAAAAACCATATATCAACTGATAGTATATCTTACTGTGCTTCAGTTAAATCTGGTAAAGCGACTCTTTTAGTTGTTGCTGTTGAATTTATTCAGAATAAAATATTAAGATTAAATTTCGGGAACGAAATTATCGTAGATGTTAATGTACAATTATTGGATAGCTCGATAATTTTTGAAGTAACAAAAATTAAAGGCAGAATTGAAAGCCTGAACTTTTTGAATATTCCTTTAGATCTGGAGGGTCTTCCCAGTGATCAATTTGCATCGTGTGCACTTGCATTAAACTTATTTACCCGTGTACATCAATTGCCTGCATTGCAAACACATTTATGGGCCGAATGTTATTCAAAGCTTGGAATTGTAGGATCTAAAGTGGCATTTTTTGGTGTTCCTCAAAATAATGTACTTCCAGTAATCAGGAATATTATGTTGGCAGCCAAAGATGTTCCCTCCTCGAAAGCAGGAGGAGCCTGGGCGCAGTTATCGAAAGAAGGATATGGTTCTTACCTGATGAATTTCGGTGAGATGACAGAAAAAACAACTGACGAATGGATAAATTATTGCAAAAGTGTCGGGTTTAACCAGATTGATCATCACGGCGGAAACCCCGAATTCTTTAATTTCGGAAGCTTTGAATTGAATAAGAAAAAATGGCCCGATGGATGGAAGGGATTTAAGCGTGTTAACCAGCGATTACATAAAGCAGGTATTTCTTCTATATTTCATACTTATGCATTCTTTATTGATAAAGCTTCAAGTTATGTAACACCTGTGCCGAGCGACGACCTGGGTTATTTCAGAAGTTTTACACTGGCTAAACCTCTTGCTGCAGGCGACACTGAAATCGTGGTAAATGAATCCACAGCAAAAATTTCTTTATTTACTGGGTTTCATTTTCCTAACAGTCTTACACTGAAAATTGGAAAAGAATTGATAGAATTTACCGGCATTAGTGATGTGCCTCCATATAAATTTACAGGATGTAAACGTGGTGCTAATAATACTTCTGTCTCTAACCATAATATCAGTGATACCGCTTTTCATCTTATCGAGTTATTTGGCCGTTTTGCCCCCGGTGCAGAGACTCCTTTATTTACAGAAATCGCTTCGCTCACAGCGCAGATTGTGAATGAAAATGAATTTGATGGTATTTATTTGGATGCTATCGATGGTAGTGATATATATGATCCGGAATGGGCCTGGTATTATAGTTCGAAATTTATATTTGAAGTTGCCAAACGGTTGAAACGCCCCGCAGGAATGGAGATGAGTGCAATGGCACACCACTGGTGGCATTACCGTTCAAGATGGCAGGCCTGGGATGTGCCAAGACGGGGATATAAAAAATTTATTGATGTGCATGCATCATCACTTAAATCTGATGAACATGATCATGGATACTGGCGCGGCCATACTCCACAAACTTATAAATACGCCGCACTGGAAAATGGAGGCCTGCAGCTTCCACTGCATTTAGGCTGGTGGCATCATTTCACTTTTGATCCACCCAATACCGAATTTATTTTTTCAGATGATATAGAATACCTGGGTTGCAAAATGATCGGCAACAATGCGGGATTGTCTATGGCAAATGGTTACCAAAAAAAAGACATTAACGAAAATCCCTTGTTTAAAAGATTAAATGCAATTATTAAACAATACGAAACATTAAGACAGGCTAATTATTTCGGCAAGGAAGTTCAAAGGCTATTGCGTGAACCGGGAAAAGAGTTTACCCTGGTTAAAGACAATAAACAAAACTGGGGTTTTAAACGAGCTTCTTATCAGAAGCATATAATTACAGGAGCAGACTCTTCTGTGTTTAAATGGACAGTTGATAATGAATTCGGTTCCCAACCATTGAAATTACGTATACAGGCGCTCATGGCCGTTAAATCCTATGACGATCCTACTGCTGTGGTACTGGCTGATTTTTCAGATGCAAATGAATTTTCTGATAAGCGCTCCGCAAAAGGAGTGTACGGTGAAATAAACAATATCATAAAGGACGGAATTACATCTGGCTCTTTTACTGCAACAAGCTCAGGTATTTCACCACAAAAAGGATCATGGATAAAACTTGAAAAGAAATTTACACCATGGAAAAACCTGTCAGGTAACCAGGGGCTTGGCGTTTGGATAAAGGGAGATGGAAATGGTGAACTACTGAATTTAAGACTCGAAACTCCTGAACATCTTTCCGCTGGTGTGAGAGGTGATAGATATATTAAAATCGATTTTACAGGATGGAAATATTTTGAGCTGGTCGAAATTGAATCTACTGCATTTAGCGATTATATATGGCCTGGAAGTGAGATAATAAATAATACAAAGGTGAAGGATCTTTTCGTGTACAAATCTTATCTGCACTCTGTTCAATTCGATAAAGTAGACAGGATTCAGTTATGGTATAATAACTTACCGGAAGGCAAAAAGATAGATTGTGAAATAAGACCCGTAAAGGCGCTGCCAATGGTGCCATTTACTTTGACTAATCCATCGGTTGTTATAGCCGGGAAAAAAATCACCTTCCCTGTAGAAATGAAATCAGGTATGTATATCGAATTTAATTCGATTGATGACTGTAAATTATATGGTGCTAAAGGAGAACTGCTGGAAGAAATTAAACCACAGGGCGAAATTCCGGAATTGAAGCAAGGGATAAATACAATTCAGTTTTCAGGTGATAAAACAGAGAACGTCAATCCGAGATTAGCAGTAACTGCAATAAGCTTTGGAGAAACTATTGCCAATTAAGAGTTAAGTATGAAAAAAAATATCGGCACTTTTGTGCATTTCTTTATTGCTATATTAATATCTGCTGACTTATTTGCCGGAGAAATAATAATAGAAAATGAATCTTTCCGATATGTTATTTCTTCGCGCGGAAAAAATATTCAGTTTATTGATAAATACACCAATCATGATTATCTGTTGAACGATAAAGAATCATATTGCGCATCTGTATTTATTGACAATAAAACGTACCCCGTAGATTCGGTGTATGTTACAGGGGACAAACTAAAGCTGATTTTTAGAGGAGCTAATTTTGTGGCCGATATAGTTCAGGTAAAATCAAAAAATAATATTATCTGGGAGGTTTCGGAAGTGAAAGGAGATGTTTCATCACTTACATTTCTGAATATTCCGTTGAAACTCCAAGGACTGCCGAATGAACCTTTTGCTGCGTGTGCCTTATCTCTTAATATGTTTACGCAGGTAAAACAATTACCGGCCCTTCAGTCGTATTTATGGGCTACATGTTATAAAAACATCGCGATGAATGGTGCAAAAGTAGCACTGGTCGGTGTCCCACAGAAAGAAATCCTTCAGGTTATCAGGGAAATTATGTTGAAAGCCGATGAAATGCCTGTTTCAAAAGCGGGAGGTGCGTGGGCCGATTCTTCCAATCAAAGCCATGGCTCATACATTATGAATTTCGGTAATCTTACCGAAAAAACTGTTGACGAATGGATAGCATATTGTGCAAGCGTTGGATTTAATCAAATAGATCATCATGGAGGTGAAGATGGGTTTTTTAGGTTTGGGGATTTCGAGCTTGACGATAAAAAATGGCCTGATGGATGGAATCATTTTACAAGAATAAATAATCGTTTACGTAAAGCAGGTATTTCTTCCATTTTTCACACATATGCATTTTTTATTGATAAAACTTCTAAATATGTTACTCCTGTTCCAAGTCCCGACCTGATGTGGTTTAGAAAATTTACTTTAAAAAAACCGGTTACAGACAAAGATACTGTTATTGAAATCCAGGAATCTCCTTCTGAAGTTTCGTTGTTCACCGGTTTTCATTACCGTAATAGCGTGACGTTGAGAATTGGAAATGAGCTGATAGAATTCACGGGCATTTCAACTACGCCTCCCTACACTTTTACAGGCTGTAAACGTGGAGCAAACGGGACTATTATTTCGGCTCATGATGCTGCCGATACAGTTTATCATATTAAAGAACTGTTTGGAAAATTTGTTCCGGGCCCGGAAACAAAACTTTTTGATGAAATAGCAGTTCTTACCGCGGACATAGTTAATAAATATGACTTTGACGGTATTTATTTCGACGCAATAGATGGCAGTGATATTTTAGATAATGTTGATAAATCCTGGTATTACGCATCTAAATTCATATTTACTGTAGTAAAACATCTTCAGCGCCCCGTGAGTATGGAGATGAGCCTGATGACCCACCATTTCTGGCATTACCGCTCAAGATGGCAAGCCTGGGACGTTTCAAGAAGAGGGCACAAAAGATTTGTTGATATTCATCTTCAGGCAATAAACAAAGGATTACTGCTTCCGCTTAACCTGGGATGGTGGTTGAATTTTACCTGGGATCCGCCACAAACGGAACATACATTTTCAGATGACGTTGAATATCTGGGTTGTAAACAAATAGCCTATAATGCAGGCTTATCATTACTGGGAGGATACGAGAAAAAAGAAGTCGACGAAAATCCTTCTTTCATAAAATTGAATGCTATTATTAAACAGTATGAAGAACTAAGACACCAGGATTATTTTTCCGATCGGATAAAAAAGATACTTAAGGAGCCTGGTAAAGAATTCACATTGATAAAAGATGATAATGGCAAATGGAATTTTAAACCAGCTGTATATCATAAACATAAAGTGAGTGCTATTGATAGTTCTTCAAACAACTGGGCAGTTAGTAATTCTTTCGATAAACAGCCTCTGAAACTTCGTATTCATGCGTTAAAATCTGTTGCGTCATACGACGATCCCTCGGGAAAAATAATAGCGGACTTCTCGGATCCTGGAGAATTTGTAAATATGGGTTCGGCGCCGGGTGTTTCGGGAGAAATAATTACGGTGAATGATACAAGGGGAAAAGCTGCATTCAATGCAACAAATAATGGTATTTCGCTTTCGCGCGATTCATGGATTAAAATGGAAAAAAAATTTAATCCCTGGATAGACATGAATAAAAAACAGGGATTGGGACTATGGGTAAAAGGCGATGGTAATAATCAGCTATTGAATATAAGGATAGAATCGCCATATCATCTTTCAACTGGTGCGAAAGGGGATCATTTTGTTAAAATAGATTTTAAAGGATGGAAATATTTTGAATTAGTTGAACTCACTTCAGGTGAAGCTGCAGATTATCAATGGCCCGATTATAATCCTTACCAATCACATATGTTTTCACTTCAATTTGAAAGTGTCGATAAAATTCAAATATGGTATAATGGTTTACCGAAAAACATTCCAGTAACATCTGTTTTAGGATCAATTAAAGCATTACCATTATTAAATGGAACTATTGAATATCCGTCCATCACGATTAAAGGGAAAAAAATAATTTTTCCAGTTGTTATGAAATCGGGTATGTACCTGGAATTTAATTCGATGAGCGATTGTAAACTTTACGATCCTAAGGGGAAATTATTATCGGAAGTTAAACCAGTAGGTAATTTACCGATCCTTGAACGCGGTAAAAATAATATCTCATTTACATATGAACGATATAAAAATGCTCCTCCTCGTACAGAGATTACTGTTATTAGCCATGGGCAGTTTTTACCTTATAAATAATTTATTCAATTTTTAAAAAAAATATAATGCCTTATTTAGTTAAAGAAGAAAGCAAATCAAGAATTGAAAAAGTACAGCAAATCCTCGCGGAAAAAAATATTGATATCGCGTTGGTGTATTATGACGAATTTAATATTGGGAATGGTTGGTATCTGACAGGTTGGTGCCCGCAGTTTGAAAGTGGAGCTGTGCTGGTACCAAAAACTGGTAATCCAATGATACTTGGCGGCCCCGAAAGCGAGCCTTTCGCGAAACTTGATAGCACTATTAAGGAAACCCGCAATTTTAAAGTATTTATGGTGCCCGACGAAGAATACCCGAATGCTACGATTATTGATTTTGCAGAATTATTTGCAGAACTGAAAAAATATCAGGGACAGATAAAGCGTGTTGGTCTGGTTGGGGCAGGTCGTATGCCGGCCGCAGGTTATCAACAGATTGTTGATGGTTTTCTGAATGTTG
>CAYLVR010000136.1:6685-9957 GCA_964387165.1 uncultured Chitinophagaceae bacterium
TAGTTGATATAACGGATGACTTCGTTAGACTTCGGTTTATAAAATCAGAATGGGAACGTGAGCAGATCCGGTCCGCATTTAAATTAGCGGATGCTGCTTATCATGCAATGAAGAAAAAAATAGCGGCGGGTGTTTCGGAAATTGCAGTTGCAGCAGAGGGGGAATTTGCAGTGAGAAGCAGTGGGGCGAGCGGTTTTGGTTTCGGTACTATAATAGGAAGCGGTAAGCGCTCGAATGCTGTTGTGCCCACTGCCAGCTCGAAAGAATTGGAAAATGGCGAATTGGTTATGGTAGGTATTTCTCCTAAAGTTAATGGGTATGCAGGCGTAGTAGGAGATGTAATTCCTGTAAGTGGCAAATACACTGCAAAACAATTGGAAGGTGTGCAGTTTTTAAAAGAAGCATTCAGGTTAACTAAAAAACAATTAGTAGTCGGTAAAACAGGTAAGGAAATAGATGCGCCTGCAAGAAAATATTTTACTGATAATGATCTGGCAAAATATCTTGTTTGTCCTTTTGTACATACCATTGGTTTGCATGAAGCAGAATCTCCATTTTTTGGTCCACACAGCAGCGATGTACTCGAACCAGGAATGATGATATGTGTAGATATCAGCTTTTTTGGTCACCCGGAATTTAATGGATTACGTATTGAAACAGGTTATGAAATAACAACTTCTGGTCCTGTTGCATTAAGCCCTGCAATGGATCAATTATTTATGAACGATTAAAAATGTGATGATGATGAAGCAGTATGCAGATAAAAATAATTATGCTTTTGATGTAGTACTTGGCTTTGACATGGAAACCGATATTGGTTCATACACCACATTTTATGATGGAGTACAATATGGCACACAACCAATACTGGATATATTAAAGCGATATAATATTGAAGCTACTTTCTATTGGACGGGCCATGCTGCACAACATAATCCTGAAATGTTGCGAACCGTACAAAAGGCAGGTCATGAAACAGGTTGTCATGGCCTCCTTCACGAAACACTTGGTGATCCAATATTTCCGTTGCCGAATAACTGGCCTATCCTGCCATGGGAAGTGGAAGGTAGATTAACTGAAGCAACAAATATTATTGAAAAAACATGTGGTGAAAGACCGGTTAGTTTTCGTTGTCCGCGCTTATGGGGAAGCACAACAGTGGTAAACGTTCTTGAGAAACTGGGATATATTTCAGATGCTTCGCTACCACTTTATTTTTATGGCGAACCATATATTCCATACCATCCTTCCGCCGATGATTGGACCAGGAAAGGCAATATGAATATTGTTGAGATACCTAATTTCTGTGATCTCACCATGATTAGTAATGATCAATACCAACGTGATCGCGATCAGTGGCCATTGTTTCGCACTAAATCGGCAACTGCATTGGTTGAAAAAGCCGATGGGTTTATCGAATATATTAATGAGCGCGGTGAACGACCGGTGCTATGCTTTTATTTTCATCCGTGGGAATTTTATGAAATGCCACAGGGTGCAATAGATTTTGGTGAGTGTGCCGTTACGCCCCTTCCATTTATTGTTCAGAATTGCGGTGAGAAAGCAATTATTGAGTTCGATCAGCTCTGCTCTTTATTACAGCAAAAGGGGGGACGATTTGTAACAGCGGCGCAAATTGCCAGGGAATACAGTTTACAATATTCTTAATTGATTATTATGATTCGTAAAGCATTTGTTATCCGCGCCCGCGCGGGCATGACTGAAGAATATATTCGAAGGCATAATCCTATCTGGCCCGAACTGGAGACGGTGCTTTCTGAAAATGGCATTGCTAATTATTCAATATTTCTGAGAGAAAGTACTTCCGAATTATTCGGTTATATGGAAATAACGAATGAAGATTTATTCCTCAACCTTGAACATAATGAAATATGTAAAAAATGGTGGCGCTACATGACAGAAGTATTGATGAGCGAGAATGACAATAGTGTTAAGGCTATCGAAGAAATGCTCCGGGAGATTTTTTATTTAAAATAATCGGGAATGAACATTGATGAATTAATAGCAACTTTTAATAAAGCATCAAAAAGAATACATTACGTAGGAACCAAAGAAGCAGGTGTGCTTGCTGCTCTGGATATGGAAGGACGATTGTTTGCTGTACTGAATGGTGAGGTACTGAACAGGGTAAATCCTGATGCTGTATATGGTAATAGTTTTGGCGAAGTGTATCACAATCCCGGAGGAGATGGCCTTTGGCCCGCTCCGGAAGGTACCGACAGAGGATTTCAATATTCAACCGGTAAATGGAGGGTTCCTGCCGGTATTCGTTCCGCAAGGTATTTTGTACGCGATGAAAATGATGAAGGTTGTACCATTTTCAGTGAAATAGATCTTGTTAATAATAAAGGAATTGGTGTGCCGATGTTGTTCGAACGTCGTATTACTGTGAATGGCGCGCGGAATTTTCTTGAACTGAATATTGTCGAACGTTTTAAATATCTCGGCAATAAAGTATTGATGTCTTCCGGAACGATAATCGCACCATGGTCTCTCTCTCAATTTGACTGCAGCGATGGTTGTAAAGTTGTTTTTCCGAACGACAATAATGAATCGGTATGGGATCTTTATGATGATACAATCGTTCCGGAAATTTCTGTCGCCGATAGTCTATTTCATGTTCCTGTAAATGGCAATAAACGTTTCCAGATTGGAATAGGAGAAAATGTTCCGTGGATAGAATTTCAGAATCCACATAAAAAATTAGTTATAAGACGATCAGCTGGAAAATTGCCCGAACATCATAATTATATTGATATCCGAGATGCATCACCTCTTGAAACGCCATACAAAAGAGGAGTAAAATACAGCGTGTATTGCGATCCAAACGGTTTTATGGAGATCGAAGCGGCAGGGGGGTGCCCTGAAATAATACATGCTAATCTGGAAATGTCAGTATCAGTGAAAACAATTTTCATTAAATCATAAACTCTTCGAGCCAATTTATTCAAATGGAACAACTCTTCGGGATTTTATTTCATTCTATTGGAGGATTTTCTTCAGCGAGTTTTTATGTTCCCTATAGCGGCGTAAAAAAATGGGCATGGGGAACATACTGGATCGTGATGGGTTTTATTGCCTGGATGATCATGCCGGTAATCGGTGGGTTGCTGACAACTGCAGATATTTTTGCAATATTGAATAATAGTCCCGCTAATTCAAAGATCTGGACATATTTTTTTGGATTTCTTTGGGGGTTTGGAGGATTATTTGCAGGCCTTGGACTACGTTACCTGGGACTCTCGTTGGGT
>CAYLVR010000137.1:0-9929 GCA_964387165.1 uncultured Chitinophagaceae bacterium
GCACCTACTTTTTTATGTCACTGATGTTTCCCACTATTTTTGCTTTAGGAATTCGTGGGCTTGGGCCATTAACAAAGCGCGGTTCTTCTTTTTTAGTAATGGCCGTGGCAGGAGGCGCTTTCTGCCCACCTATAATGGGAGCCATAGCCGATCATTATGGAATGTCGATAGCATTTGTTATTCCGCTCGTTTGTTTTGCTTTTATAGTTTATTATGCTTTAATAGGGTACAAATTAAAACACAGAAAATAATTAAGGAGCTACCTGCACCTTACTGATATTTACTGGTAACCAAACCTGCATTTCATCAGCGCCACGATTATTCCAACTGTAATAAGGCACCGCAGTAATTTGTTTTTTAACTGTGTTTACCGACCGGCCATCAGCGGCTACTTCCACAGTATTCGCATTAAATTTAATAGTATTGATTCCGTTTAACAAGCCGGGATTAAACTCAACGGCATATGCAGGCTTCTCTCCTACTACAAAATTAAATGCCGATTTGTTGTTATCGACACCCTCAACACAATACACCATTGGTCCATATTGTAAAGCGATCCTTCCTTCATTCTGTTTTAATTCTGGTCTGCTCACAATTTCTCTGACCTGCATCGGTGTTTCAAACTGGATAATATCTCCTTTTTTCCAGGAACGTGATATTACAGCATATCCTTTTTCTTCTTTATAAGAAACAGGTTTGCCATTTAATGTAACAACAGGTTTAACATTTGCAGCATCTGTGTATTTGTATAATCCTTCGGCCGCAGGTTCTTTTAACCAGCCGGGTATCCTGATATTAATTGTAGCGCGTTTGGAAGTTAATATTTCAATAGTATTATTTCCTTTCCAGGGATAGCCACTTTTTATTGAAATTCCCATATTCCCGCTCTTTAATGGAACCTGAACTTCGCTGCCAATAAACAGGTTAATCCAGATACTATTATCCGAATAGCTATAGATATAATTTCCAATCGATGAAACCAAACGTGCAATATTAGAGGGGCAACAAGCCGTTCCAAACCATTCACTACGTTGGTGGTTAGCCTGTGAAGCCAATGGATTACCATAAAAAAATCTATCGCCTGTAAGTGATAATCCATCCAATGCACCGTTATATAAGCTTCTTTCCAAAATATCTGTAAACTGCGCTTCACCTGTTAACATATTCATTCGCTGATTCCAGAATACCATTCCCACAGAAGCGCAGGTTTCACAATATGCAGACTCATTGGGCAGATCATAATCCTCACCAAATCCTTCATTTTTTCCCTGAGAACCTATGCCACCGGTAATATACATATTCCTGCCTATCACATCTTCCCAAATAGTTTTCATGGCTGTTACGTATCCTGGGTCATTGGTTACCGCTGCAACATCAGCAACGCCAGTGTACATATACATAGCGCGAACTGCATGGCCGGTAATTTCTTTTTGATCCTTAATAGGAACTTCATCCTGGCAGTATGCGGGATCATTCCACTGATCCCATATTTTACCTTTTCCATATCCGTGTCCGCGTTGGTCAAGGAACCATTTCGCAAGTTCTAAATACCGGGTTTCATTTGTATGATGGTACAGACGCATTAAAGCGAGCTCTATTTCCTGGTGACCTGAAACCCAGTGTCTGTTGGGTAATCTGAATGTGCTGTCAATATGATTCGCAAAACGAATAGCAACATCCAGTAATTTTCTTTTACCTGTTGTACTGTGATACGCGATACCCGCTTCAATTAAATGCCCGGCACAATAGTCTTCATGTCTTTCCATGTCAGTCCAGCGGTTATTCAGGCCAGTGAGGGTGTAATAAGTATTAAGATAACCATCAGGCAACTGCGCTGCTGCAATTTTATCTATCCATTCATCTGCTTTTTTTTCTAGTGCCGCATCAGGGTGATTTTTTAACGAATATGCAATAGCCTCAAGCGCTTTATACACATCAGAATCATCATAATAAATTCCTTCATGCTCACCAGATCTTTTTGCTGCTTTTTCGAAGTTCCTGATCCTTCCGGTTTTATTTTCTGTGTACATGATGCAGGCGTCTATCGTTTTAGTAGCCACCCGATCCATACGTTCTTTCCAAAAGGGATCTGTAACATTTACTAAAGAAAAATCAACCGACTTTAATTTTTGTAAAGATTCCTGTCCAAATAATTGCGCACCGGTAATTAACAGGAAAAAAAATATAACTTTAAAATATTTCATCATCGCTTTATTATTTATTTAATAATCCGCAACGCAGCGGAAACCAACTGTAGAATTTCTTTCAAATCCATTGCTTACACGTAAAAGAAATTGCCTGTAATGCAATTCGCGCGGGCCGCTCTGCACATACCACCAACTTGATGAGGGCTTAAAATAAGACCCGCCCTTCATCATAATATATCTATGACTCGACGTTTCATAAATATCATTTGTGAGCTGCCACACGCAACCTACAAGATCCATTAAACCAAATTTACTGATTCCCTGCGGATATGAACCCACAGGATATAATTCACCATTGCCCAGGTTACATCTGGTCGAATCAATACCTTCCAGGCTCGTTACTGTAAGTGTGCTATTCACCACTTCTTCTTTTCTGGTAACAGGGGTACGCTGATCCCATGGCCATTCGCGGAGATCAGAAGTTTGTGCAGCATATTGCCATTCAACTTCCGTAGGCAATCGTTTATCAGCCCATGCCGCATAGGCTTTTGCATCTTCATAGCTGATATAAATAACCGGGAAATTCTCTTCACCTTTCTTAAATGTTCCATTATTCCAGTGTTTCAGGAAATTAACCTTATCCGCAGGTGAATACTTTGTAGCATCTATAAACTTTTTAAACTGAGTGTTGGTAACAGGAAATTTATCTATTAAAAAGGATGGCATTGAAAACAAGCTGTCCTGATCCATTTTGGGATAACCGATAAATTCATCACCATGGGTAGTTTTAAATTTAAATTTCCCTGCAGGTATTTTAATCATGCCGGCAGGTGTATTTTTATATGGTTTTGTAGCGATTGATGCAGATATACGCTTAGGAATGCCAGGTGCAATAGTAATTATTGTTTCATCCAGCAATATTTCGTTATCCAGCAATTGAATAACAATATCACCATCAGATCTTCCCAATAACTTACCAATTGATAATTGATGTTTACCAAGTTTTGTAGTAAAAGGCTTTTTCTCATAATCAGGAGATCCCGGCCAGATGCGGATTTCATTTCCCCTGTCAGCATTAATATTCAATTGGTCACCATATACCGATGCGCTAATTAAAATCGGAAGTTTGGCAATGGCTCCGCTTGATCCTTCATTATCTGTGCCCAGGAAAGACGCATTAAATGCATCTGCTTCCACAGATATCCAATTATTATCTGTCGGTGTTAAAAGTTTATGGTTCCAGATATCAACGTAATGAAAACCGGGTTCATCATTAATGCTGAACAGCGGTCCTGAAAAACCCTGGGGCCTTAAATTAAATATGGTATAAATGGTTTTATTCTGATCTATCCATTCATTTACCCATATACTATCAACACTTGTTGAAATAAGTGGAATATAAGTACCTGAAGTAAAATTATGCGTATTCTCACGCAATATTCTTGTTGTTCTCCCAAGATATTTATATTGTTCATCAATATCGTAAGGCTCACCGGGGCTCATTATATTTATCTCAGTTCCATATCCATTAAAAAAAGAAGTAGCAAATTCGCGATTGATCTTTCCTTTATTAATTTCCGTTACCCTGAAAATAGAGAACTCAGGTTTAATTAATTTATTCAAATTAAGCATTGGGGGATGTGTAAGTGCATTATGCACCCTTCCGGAAACAATACCCTGCATATCTTTCGGCACAGCCATTCCTTCGCTGTACATTACTACTCCCGGTCTTACCTTATCGGCAGCATATTGCAACTCGCTGCTAGACTCACCTTTAGTATCAAGTATTACCCCATCGGCAGAAGTTTCTTTGATCAGTTCAGATAATCCTTCAAAATGATTCTGTGACCTGGTACTTGCATCCCAGGGGTTATAACAGATAAAAAACTTTGTATTATTTTTCCTGCTCATCTCGGCCACTTTTTTCATCGCCGCCGTTCCTCCTGGAAGATCACGAAAAAGATCAAACTGGTTACGCTGATCAAGACCAAGCGTCGGCCATGTTGGCCACACTGCCACTACATCATCACCTCCATATAATTTCTGACCCCGTTTTAAAAAATCTTCGAGCATGTATTTATTCTTAGTATAATCGTAGTAATATTTATCCCATGCGTCCATCAGATGCATTATATAAGAATGTCTTATCCATTGGAGGTCTTTTCTTTGAAATAAGCTATCGTTAAAAACTGTAGTATCATATAACTTTTTCTCCTGGAATATTTTAGTCAGTCCTTTTTGCCAGTCTCCTGAATATTCAGAAAAATAAATATCATATTTTACGCTACCTCCGGGGTATAATATGGTTTCAAATCTTTTTCGGTGTCCTTTTTCAATCGAATTTTGCATTCTTCTGGTAAGCCCAACTAATTTTTGTTGTGAATTCAACTTTATTGAATTATACCCTAAATCCCACGCATTATCAGGAACAATAACATTTACAGGTGATCTTCCGGGGAATATTAAATATGTTCTTGATAATGCATGATTACCGACTCCTGTTATGTACACATCAGAATGCTCTCTTGAAAACGGAATAATATTATGAAGCCTCAGGGTATCGGACGATATGTTCACAAAATTGATCTGCGTATGCAAATCGGACTGAACAGTATCAAAACCACTTAGCTCTGTTTTAATTTTACCGGATGAATTTAAAGAAGTAAAAACATCTTCACCTAATTGATAGGAAAACAAAGAGCCATTCAGTTCCTTTAATAACTTCTGACCATTAACATAATAGGTATGCAATATAATTAACAGCGAAAAAAACAATTTATATCTCATATCAAATGATATTGAGTTAAAATACTACGGGAAACTGGCTAATTCTTAGCGTCGTACACCCATATGGCAACAGCACTATTTCTTCTTCCTCTTGATCTTTTAGATACTTTATAGGACTATAGGTTATCGGGCCCGCTGATTCATTATATAATTGCCACTCAGGAATCCTTTTTCCTTTAGTGGTAATTTTCACCGGTGAATTTTCAATATTCCAGGGTGATACTCCTACAGGTTTAATTTTTGAAAAAGTAAAAAAGTTTTCAGGATCCTTAATTGCTGAATCAAGTAATCCATAGTTCCAGGGAGTTGTTGGTCTTACCTCCCTGTAATCTCCGTATTTATCCGTTCCTTTTACCTGTTTCCAACTCTCCCCCACTTTTAATGCATATACAAGCGGGCCACGCTCAACAGCGGCAGATTTATTTTTCCACCGGCTGATATTTGTTTTCATAGGAAGTTCAAGTATTACTACATCATTATTCTTCCATATACGTGTGATTTTTTCAATACTCTTTCCTGAAGGGGATGAAAATAATTTGCCATTAATAAACACTTTCGCTGAAGAGCACCATCCGGGGATACGAAGGTGAAATGGAAACTCTTTGGATTTATTTATTTTAATTCTAAATGTTATTTTATCATCAAAAGGATATTCCGTTTCTTCTTTTACAGATACACGTTCACCATCGGCCACCCTAATAATAGCTTCTGAAGGCCCATATTGCAAAGCAGCAATTCCATTATCTTCTGTAGCGTGCCAGAGGTTCTGAATAAATTTCGGCCAGCCCTGATGCATATTAGTAGTGCAACACGGAAAACCTGTGAGCATACCGAAGCATTGATCCGTTCCTTCGTAATTAGTAACGAAATCTCTTTCATGTCTTGACACCATTACCTGGTTTGCCTGCTGGTAGTATTGACGTGTCAGATAATCATCTGATATCTGGGTGGGTAAAGCATTGAAGGCTATTTTTTCGAGATGATCCATATAGTCAACATCTCCTGTGATCGCCATCATATTTTCAAGGGAATACATTAATTCAACGGCACTACATAATTCCGATCCGAGGCTAGGGTCATTTCCGCGCGTTAATTCATCTGCGCCGTACATGCCCTGTGCCTGCTGATGAAATGTATGAATATCTGCAAACGCTTTTTTTACTGCTTCAGGATATTTTGGATCGTTATTCTTCTGTGAATAAATCACTGGTTCTTTAATCCCCTGAGCAAGATTGACGCCATGATAGCTAAATGTTTTCGCAACACTATTGGTATTAAGAAAAGAATTTGTCCAGTCGAAACTTTGTTTATGAATAATTTCACCCAGATCGATCAGGAATTTTTCTCCTGTAAGATTATATAACCAGTAAACTACAAGCAAATTATCGCCGGCACGCTGTGCACCCCACCATGAATAATGCCCCAGAGGCGTTTTCGGAAGAGTTTCAAGCTGATATTTTGAATAACGGAGCATCAGATCAATGACCCTTTTATCTTTTGTGGCAACGTAATATTGTTGAAGTACTTTTAGCATGACCATTTTTGGCCACCAGTCACGCGCCCGGTCCCGCTGTAGGCCGGGTTCTGGAGACGGTTCTTTTTCAGGAGGAACAGGCCCAAAATAACCACTATCGGCCTGGTTCGCTATGCTCCACTCAACCCATTTTTGTAACTTCTGCTGTAATTTTTTATCATTTAACTGGTATGCGAGTGGCACAAGGCCATCTAACCAGTATGGGCCTCTTTCCCACACGTCACCATCACCCCCCAGCCAGCCATTACGCGGGCCAAGTACAGCAGGATACCATTCATCGAGGTGACCACCCATACCATCTCTCATCTTTTCCAGGATATTTAAGAGCCAGCCCGAGGGTTTAATATCACCAATAGGGATATCCAGATACGGTTTGTTTTTTAGAGGCTCCCTGTTTTGCAGGTATAATGATTGATCGTTCCCGAATACTTTTTGTGCAAAGGATTTAGAGCATGTTACTGTCATAGATATTATCAGGCTAAGTATTATAATTCTCTGGATCATAAAATGACTTTTAATATTCCCACTCCCAAATTAGTAACATATTTGCCAGGTATTCTCAATTGCAGAAAACAGGTTCCGGTAACGTTACCGGAATATTTATCTTTGTTTAAATGAATAATTCGGTTACAATAAAAGATGTAGCAGTTGCGCTCGGTATTTCCGTTTCAACCGTATCGAGGGCAATGCGAAATGCAAAGGACGTTAGTGAGGTAACAAAAAAAGCCGTATTAAAAAAAGCAAAGCAATTACAATACCATCCTAATTATAGTGCACAATCACTAATCAACCGGAAAACAAATCTTATAGGAGTAATTGTTCCTGTGCTTCATTCCAACTATTTTTCCAGTGTAATAAATGGAATTTCTGATGTGCTGGCCGATAGTAACTACCAGATGATCGTGTGTCAGAGTAGCGAAAATCATGAAAAAGAAAAAGCAGCCATTAATAAATTACTTGCTTACAATATTGATGGGCTCTTAATATCAGTATCTAAATCAACAAAAAATGGTAATGCTTTAAAAGAAGTGGCAAAACAGAATATTCCGCTGGTAATGTTCGACAGGGTCCTGGACAGTATCAATTGTTCGAAAGTTACGGTGAATGAGTATGAAGGTGCATACAAAGCTGTAGAGCACCTTATTAAAAAGGGATGTAAAAGAATTGCCCACCTTGCCGGCCCGAAAGATTTATTAATAAGTCGTAACAGGAAACAGGGATATCTCGATGCAATGAATGATTATGGAATCAAAGTAAATCCCAATATGGTTGTTCATTGTAAATCCTTTGAAGATGATGCGCCACGGGCATTTAAAAAAATACTTAAGAATGATCCTTTGCCCGATGCTATATTTTTTATCAACGATCTTTCTGCAATTGATTGCATGAAATACCTCCGGCGCAAAGGATTATCTATACCCGGAGATATTAAAATAGTAGGTTTTAATAACGACCCTGTGAGTATTGTATCGGATCCAAGTCTCACTACTGTTATGCAGCCCAGTTATGAAGTTGGGAAATTGAGCGCTGGCTTATTAATAGACCAGATTCAAGGCAAGAAGGTAAAACATGTTAAATATGAATTACGTACAAAGCTGGTAGTGAGGGACTCAACAAGACGCTAACGAATACTTCCACACTAAATGATATTATAGTCTGTAATAGTTAATCCAATTCCCATTTATATATCTCATATAATCCGGGGATGAGGGGAGAGCTTCTTTGATTTCTGATGCTTTTATTTGTTCATTATTCTGGTCAAAAAGGGGCATTTTGACCAGGATAAAGAACAGTTTTATTATTGCATTTTTAATATGCCATTCAAACCGGTTCAAATCAAATTTTTCGGGGAAAATATCTGATCCGGCAGGATCAAGAGGATTATCCTGCTCACCTTTATAACAATAAAAAAACGGGAAGTATCAAAAGTATTTTGAATGGCCTTAGAATCACATAAACGAAAACTTTCTCCGTCAGGTAAGTACCAGAATAAAAAGGTGTATCAGACTTTGATACACCCTCCATATTTTAATAAGTAAAAATAGTAATTATTAATAAAAATAGAGCCTACAAAAACGATCCCTAAACGAACCCGATCCTGTAGTATTGATGATATGTTGATTAATAAGAAGCATTTTTAAAAATCGAAAACGCAGATATTGAAATTTTATAAAACAAAATGCTTTTAAATTTAAGAAGGATCCTGCGATAAAATTGTCCAGTCATTTTTAGCATAGCCTTTTTCGAGCCACACATCCATTCTTTTAGCAATACTGGGCACAGCCAGTAATTGTTGTTTTGTTGAGGCAGCCTGTTCCATCATTAAGCGCGCGTCTTTTCTCGCCATACTTAATTCCCATGATGCCTGGTCAAAAGTTTTACTGGTAATTTTTTTCAGTCTTCCCTGTGCAACATTGCTTGGGTGTATTAATTCGATTAATGTTCCAAGATCCGATGAAGGAATATTCAGTGAACCAGCAAGGGTCAGTAAGTCGGCAACTGCGCCAGTTAAACAAATATGCAGAAGGTTCCCTAATAATTTAATTGCTGCTGCTTTATCTGCCTGTTCCCCAAGGTTCCATAATCTTGCTGTCATAGCACTTAGTGAAGGTTCCAGTTTTTTTACAATTTCCTGGTCACCTGAAACCAACATTATTCCAGTGCTCTCGAGTGCATTTAGCGGACCCATAAATACCGGGGCATGTATATATGGATTCCCTTTGTTTTTCCAATAAGCAGCTCTTGTGGCAGCTCCGGGAGCGGAGGTAGTAGTATGATCAATAATAATTGCGCCGGGAGAAAATCCTGCAGAAGCCTCTTCCAATACCTGGTTCACGGCAGCATCATCTGAAAGTGTAACATGAATTCTTTCTGCACCACGTACCGCATCTTCTACCTTATCAAAGGCAAAGGCGCCGTATTGCTCGAGCGCCTTTGCTTTATCTGGTGTTCGATTCCACACCTGCACCTTCTCTCCTTTTTTGATCAGTGCACGAGTGAAATTGCTACCCAATAATCCTGTACCTATAAATGTGATCATAATTATTTTTCAATAAAATTACGACACATTGTATTGATCATTTAAAAATATCCGGTACTTAATTATTGGTGAAAGTTATTGTTGTTTCATCATAAGAAACAGCTCCATCATTATCCGTCACAGCCACGCGGAACACATATTTACCTACCTGCATTCCATTTACAAGGGTGTTGCCCCAGTTGGGATCAACAAGCTTAAGTGTATTCGGCCCAGAAACCTGTGTCCATCTAATAGTACTTATCCAACCATCCGCGTCAGTAGAAGAATGACCATTCAGTCTTAAATATTTCCAGGAAACCGGTATTGTCTGATCAGCGCCGGCCCTTGCCACTGGAGGTATATTCCCTGAAACCGGGTTGGTATTTACAGGTGTGTTTGAAGCTGGAACAGAGCCGCCAGGGCCGGTAATGGTAATTTTTGC
>CAYLVR010000138.1:0-9674 GCA_964387165.1 uncultured Chitinophagaceae bacterium
TATTACTTTAATTCTCCGTATATCCTCCGTACATCTTCCGTATAACTTATGTATCTATATGAATGATATACGGAGAATTAATAGAAGATATATGGATAATAATAGGAGATACATATAACTCTTACTATTCTCACGTCCTACGCTGATGCTGATTATTATTATCTTGCCCCCATATGCCTGAAAGTCCTCAGCAAAAGAATCCCATGATAGAGCTTATCATTAAGGCCCTTAAAGGCGAGGAGATGGATTATACAACCGGCAGCTTACGGAAAGCAGTGCTTATGCTGGCCATACCCATGATGCTGGAAATGCTCATGGAATCGGTGTTTGCGATTGTGGATCTTTATTTTGTTGGGCACCTCGAAAATAGCAGCCAGGCCATACAAGTGGTTGGTTTAACAGAGTCGGTACTGACTATTATTTATTCACTTGCCATCGGAATGAGTATGGCAGCCACTGCAGTTGTTGCAAGACGGGTCGGCGAAAAAAATCCTGAAGCAGCAGCGCATGCCGGTGCACAGGCACTAATTATTGCTGTGGTATTTACTCTGCTCCTTGGCGTGGCCGGATTTATTTACGCGAAGAATATTTTATTATTAATGGGTGCATCGGAAGAAACCGCCGTTGCAGGAACTCCGTTTGTACGCATAATGATGGGCGGTAGCTTCGTGATAATGCTCTTGTTTTTAATCAATGGCATTTTTCGTGGCGCGGGCAATGCAGCTATCGCCATGAAAAGTTTAATGATTGCTAATATCTGTAATATCATTCTTTGTCCTTTATTCATTCGTGGCATTGGCCCTTTTCCTGAATTAGGATTAACAGGAGCCGCAGTTGCCACCACAATCGGAAGAAGTTTTGGTGTTGTTTACCAGTTATATAATTTATCAAAAGGAAACGGGGTTTTAAAAATACGTGCAAGTCACTGGAAGGTTGATTTCCCCATTATAAGATCCATTGTCAAAATTGCAATGCCTGGTGTACTGCAGTTTATTATTGCTTCATGCAGCTGGATATTTTTAGCGAGCCTTGTAGCAACAACAGGTGATGAAGACAGTTCCGCAGGCTATCAGACAGCACTCAGATTAATGATGTTCTTTATGCTGCCCGCATGGGGATTGAGCAGTGCAGTGGCTACACTTGTAGGACAAAACCTCGGTGCAAAACAAATAGATCGTGCTGAAAAATCTGTTCTCAAAACCATGAAATATAATATGGTTTTTATGGCGTGTATTACATTGTTCACGTTCCTGCTTGGTGAATGGTTGATTTCTTTTTTTACAAATGATGAGGGAGTGAAAAATGTTGCGGTGGTGGCTTTAAGGATTATTAGCGTTGGTTATATTTTATACGGAATTGGAATGGTAATGATTAATGCATTTAATGGCGCAGGTGATACGTGGACACCCACATGGATCAATTTTTTTGGATTTTGGTTGTTTCAAATACCACTCGGCTATGTTTTAGCGAAACATCTTGGCTATGGGCCCACGGGAGTGTTTATAGCGGTGCCTGTTGCAGAAACAGCTATAGCTATCGCAGCATTTATAATTTTTAGAAGAGGAAAATGGAAGTTGATGAAGGTTTAGAAAATCTATTTCTCCACCGAAAACTTATAAGCAGAAATAGTATGATATTTCTCTCCCGGTTTTAATGCTGTTGACGGAAACGATGGTTGGTTGGGCGAATCAGGAAAATGCTGGGTTTCTAAACAAAATGCCGTACGAAAATCATCATTACCCTTACGCAATTTATTCTGGCTCTGCATAAAGTTCCCTGAATAAAACTGCAATCCGGGTTCTTCAGTATATATTTCCATTACAATGCCGGATTTATCTCCAATAACAGTAGCAGCTTTTTTATACCCCGAACCATTCAATACATAATTATGATCATAACCTTTTCCAAATTCCAATTGCTCATTAGCAACGCCAATCCTTTTACCAATAGTTTCTGACTTCGTAAAATCAAATGGTGTTCCCTTTACATTTACAATCTCACCTGTTGGAATTAATGTAGAATCAACCGGGGTATATTTATCGGCATTAATTTGCAACCGGTGACCTTCAATCGTTCCGCTGCCCTCACCGTTTAAATTAAAAAATGCATGATTGGTTAAATTAACAACTGTAGGTTTATCAGTTGTTGCCTCATATTCCATTTTTAGTTCGTTATTGTCGGTAAGGGAATAAGTAACAGTGGTGGTTAAATTACCTGGAAATCCTTCTTCACCGTCTTTAGAAACTAAATGAAAAACAACGGTATGCTCATCTGGTTGTTGAGCGGTCCATTGCTGGTACTGAAATCCATTCGTTCCTCCATGCAATGTATTTACATCATTATTTACAGTTAACTGGTAATCTTTGCCATCTAATTTAAATTTACCTTTTGCTATTCTATTGCCGTATCTGCCTATTGTCGCGCCAAAATATGGTTCAGTGGAAGTTTTGTAAGCAGCGGCACTATCAAAACCTATTATCACATCAGTTAACTTCCCATCTTTATCAGGAACCTGTAAACTTAATATCCTGGCGCTTGAAGGATCAAATACAGCTTTTAAATTATTGTTGTTTCTTATTGTAAGTAATGCCTGCGATTTTTGTTCAGCCACAGATTCAGAAGTCTCTTTTTTGTCCTCGGTATCATTACATGAAACCAATAAAGCTATGATGGCAATTAAAAATAACCTGTTCATTGTGCAATCTTTTTTTGTGTTATATTTTGTGTTCCGTTAGCCGTTGTTGCAATGTAAACCGTTAATGGCTTGCCCATATCCCTGCTGTAATTAATAGATAGTTCATCAGTCAGGCGTTGAATGGCATCTTCTTTAATTATATTAATAGTACAGCCGCCAAAACCACCTCCCATCATTCGTGCACCGGCAACTGCAGGGTTGTTTTTAACCGCTTCAACCAAATAATCCAGCTCGGGACAGCTCACTTCGTATTCTTTACTTAATCCTTCATGGCTCCGAAACATTTCTTTTCCAAGTCCTTCAATATTCCCATCGCGCATAAATTGTATTGCTCTTTCAACACGAAGATTTTCTTCAATAACGTATTTACAACGCTGATGAATTAATTTATACCTTACATATTTATCCAGCATTTCAAGAGTTACGTCCCTTAAACTGGAAATACCAGGTATATATTTACTTACCTCTTCAACACCATCTGCACATTCCTGTCGCCTTGTATTATATGCCGACGAAGCAAGCGAATGTTTTACATTGGTATTTAATAAAACAATCTTATATCCATCGAGCTGTAAAGGCACTTCTTCATATTCAAGCGAGCGGCAATCCAGCTTCAAAGCATAATCTTTTTTTCCAAACACGCTGGCAAACTGGTCCATGATACCGCACTGCACACCGGGAAAAGTATGCTCAGCAACCTGGCTGATTTTTACAATATCGAATTTTTCAAGGTTGAGCGAGAACAGATCGTTCAGAGCATAACACACAGCACATTCAATAGCCGCCGAGGAGGAAAGACCCGCACCCGTAGGAACATTGCCATCAATGACCATATTAAATCCGGCTATCTTAAAGCCCCGCTTCATTAACTGGTCAACCACTCCAAGAACATAGTTTGTCCATTTTCCCGCTATGGGCCTTAGCTCATCCAGCTTAATTTCAAATTGTTCGTCAAACTGGATGGCAAACAGTGATACCACCCTGTCGGTGCGTTTACCAATGGCTACGTGTACAAACTTATCAACTGCGGCAGGCAACACAAAACCCTCATTATAATCAGTATGCTCTCCTATCAGGTTTATTCTTCCCGGAGAGCGGTATATTAACTGTGGTTCGGTGCCATACTGTTTTGCGAAATATTCAGCGATCATATCGCCCGAAAATACGTCAAAAAAAGGTAGTGTATCAGTTTGAACCGAGGCGGCCGCTCTGCGCCACCGCTAAAGCTTTGGTGCACGCGGTCACCCTTTGAAAAAGGGGGTACATTCCTCAAACTGATACACGACCCCAAAAACATAACCTCCTCTTCATATTAAGTTAATATTCCGTTCATATTGCGTTTGCACCTTTGTTCATGCCTGCCAATAAAAATAAAAAACGAAAAGTTGACCTGGTAGTAATCTCGGATGTACACCTGGGCACGTATGGTTGTCGCGCTAAAGAATTACTGCAGTATCTCAAAAGCATCAATCCCAAAACCGTAGTACTGAACGGAGATATCATCGATATCTGGCAGTTCAGTAAACGATACTGGCCCAAAAGCCACATGAAGGTGGTTAAACAACTGATGCATTGGGTTAGCAAAGGTAAAAAAACATACTACGTTACCGGCAACCACGATGAAATGCTGAGAAGATTCGCGGGACTTAAAATGGGGTCCTTCAGTATTGTAAATAAACTGGTGCTTGAACTGGATAACAATAAAAAAGCATGGATATTTCATGGTGATGTTTTCGATATCACCATGAAACATTCCAAATGGCTGGCAAAACTCGGAGCTATAGGTTACGACACATTAATTATTATTAACAGCATTGTCAATTTTATTTCAGAGAAAATATTCAGAAGAGGAAAAATATCTCTCTCCCGGAAAATAAAGAATAGTGTAAAATCAGCTGTAAAATTCATTAATAATTTCGAAAAGGTGAGTGCCGATATTGGCATTAGCAATAAATACGACTACGTGGTCTGCGGACATATTCACCAACCCGAAATTCGTGAGATATCAAATACTGAGGGATCAATTATGTATTTAAACTCTGGCGACTGGATAGAAAATCTTACCTCTTTAGAATATCATAATGGCGAGTGGAAAATTTACAGATTCGGAGAAGATGAATTAATTGATATGATCCTGAATAAAACCGACGAAGAAGAAGACCTCACCACTAACCAGTTATTTAATAACCTGCTTTCCGAATTCAGAATGATACACTTATGAAAATATTATACGCAATCCAGGGAACAGGAAATGGGCATATCTGCAGAGCACAGGATATAGTACCCCTGCTACAGAAAAAAGGAGAGGTCGATGTATTGATCAGCGGAACACAATCTGATATTGATCTTCCATTTCCTATTAAATACCGGTATGAAGGGTTGAGTTTTATATTTGGCAAAAAAGGGGGCGTGGACCTTTTTGAGACATATAAAAAGAACAGGCTTAAAAGATTATTTAAAGAAATCAGGAGCCTGCCGGTAGAAGAATATGATTTGGTAATTAGTGATTTTGAACCGGTATCTTCCTGGGCCTGTTACATGAAAAATAAATACTGTATTGCGTTGAGCCACCAGGCTGCAGTCGTAGATAAAAGATCGCCGCGACCTAATAAAATTGATCCTGTCGGGAAAACCGTATTAAAAGGATATGCTCCCTCTTCCATGCGGTATGGATTTCATTTCAAGTCGTATGGTGAAAATATATTTACGCCTGTAATCAGAAAAACAGTGCGCGAAGCAATAGCAGAAAATAAGGGACATTATACTGTTTATTTACCCGCTTACAACGACAGGAGGATTATTAAGATATTATCCGAATGCAAGGATGTTAAATGGGAAGTGTTCTCTAAACATTATAAGCAGCATTTAAGCATAAAGAATGTACAGGTATTCCCAATAAATAATGAAGAATTTATCAGGAGCATGGCCGCATCGGAAGGGGTATTATGCGGTGCAGGCTTCGAAACGCCTGCGGAGGCATTATTCTTAAATAAAAAGCTAATGGTAATACCTATGAAGAACCAGTTTGAACAGCATTGTAATGCTGAAGCATTAAGAGAAATGGGTGTGCCGGTGATGAAGAGCCTGAAAACAAAACACCTGCACATGCTTGAAGCATGGCTTCAGTCGGATGAAAAAATAAAGGTGAATTACGCGGATAATACCGAACAAATAATCGACAACATCCTGGCAGAATATGGAACCGAGAAGGAGTGATTTTGGAAATGATTTTATATGGGGAGTTTCATCGGCAGCATACCAGATAGAAGGTGAACATCTTAAAAACAGTAAAGGACTTTCGATATGGGATGATTTTACCTCTAAAAAAGGTAAAATATTAAATAATGATCATGCAAATACCGCATGTGATTTCTATAATAATTATTATAATGATCTCGCATTAATGAGGTCAATGAATATTCCCAATTACCGGTTCTCTATTTCATGGAGCAGGATATTTCCTGATGGTATCGGCCAGGTAAATAAATTAGGGGTTGATTTTTATAACAGGGTAATTGATTTTTGCCTGGAACTGGAAATTGAGCCCTGGATCACTTTATACCATTGGGACCTTCCTCTCGAATTGGAGAAAAAAGGAGGATGGACCAACCGCGAGATTATCAATTGGTTCAGTGAATACGTAAATTTCAGTATCAGAACTTTCGGCGACCGTGTTAAGCACTGGATGGTCTTAAATGAACCAATGGTATTTACCGGTGCCGGGTATTTCCTTGGGATTCATGCCCCCGGGAAAAAAAGCCTGAGCAGCTTCCTGGCTGCTATACATCATGCAACAATGTGCCAGGCCGAAGGCGCAAGAATTATCCGTTCATTAAACAGTAAATTAATCATCGGTACCACTTTTTCCTGTTCTCATATCGATCCGCTTACACAAAACGAACCAGACCTGATTGCAGCCAGAAAAGTAGATACTTTATTAAACAGGATATTTGTGGAACCATTATTAGGCCGCGGATATCCTTATAAAGATTTAAAGATATTGCAGCGAATGGAACAATTCGTAAAGAACGGTGATGAACAGAAACTGGCTTTCGATCTCGATTTTGCAGGAATACAGAATTATACCAGGGAAGTAGTTACGCATTCCTATCTTACTCCCCTATTGCAAGCAAGAATAATTAAGGCCGGCACAAGGAATGTAGAGCGCACAGTAATGAATTGGGAAGTTTACCCTGAAAGCATTTATTTTATGCTGAAGAAATACGGTAGCTATCATAATATTCCACAACTGATCGTTACTGAAAACGGAGCAGCATTTCACGATCATGTAGAAAATGGGAGCGTGAACGATCTGCAAAGAAGACAATACCTGCAGCGATATATTTTCCAGGTATTAAAGGCTAAAAAAGAAGGCATAAATGTAAATGGTTATTTTGTATGGACCTTTACCGATAATTTTGAATGGGCCGAAGGTTACCGCCCGAGATTCGGTCTCGTTCACGTTGATTTCGCCACTCAAAAAAGAACAGTTAAAAATTCAGGATACTGGTACAGTAATTTTCTAAAGCAACTGACTGCTAAAAATACTTCTCAAACATTAACCCGTAACTTATCAGTAAATTCTCCGTGGCTGTAAGATTGAGGCGGTTATAATTAACAGCCATAGTCAAATTCAATGATTTGTATAGCCTGAAAGATAAATTAGTATTAGATTTAATAATATAATCATGTTTATCTGAGAGAGAATTCTGTATAAAATCGGAACCATCGATCTTAAAGATATCTTTTATATTAAACCTGAATTTTACGCGGAAGGAATTACGGACGGTTTGATAACCCTTCCTTCCTTCGGCATCAACTTCGCTCAGTTCAGATGTTTCAAATAAAATTCCGTTACTGATGATGAATGATGATACAGGTGTTTTTAGCAACGTATAACCAAGCCCTGCTCCTACCTGGAACCGGTCATCAATTTTTAATGAAAAACTTTTCTCATAACCCGCCAGCCCCCAATAGTATAGTTTTTGCTGTGCCCGCAATACATCAACATTAATAATTGATATAAAATCGTTATTTGTTTTCTGCGCCGGGTTTTTGCCATACGTATAATTCGTCAAAGAGTTAAGGGACACATATTTTTTATCGATCTCAAATTTGAGAGCATTATTAAACAGGTAGTTTGTACCGGTACTGGTCTTATTGATATTTCCTGTTCCCGCGAAATTGAGGTAGTAGTTCACAGAATCGCTAAACTGCGAATACCCCGTTGTTGAAATTGATAGTAGTATAAATAATGTCCACAGTTTTCCTTTTCTCATGTTTCAAATATAGCAAGATCCGGGTTTCCTGTTCCCTGCAGTTTTGATATTTTTACATGATGGAGATTAAAAATGAGAACCATTATGATATTATCACGAAAGCGATATCATATATAAGGGAAAATTTTAAAGAACAGCCCACACTGGATGAAATAGCAAAAGAAGTTAATCTTAGTCCTTTTCATTTTCAAAGGGTGTTTACTGAATGGGCAGGTGTTAGTCCAAAACAATTTTTGCAATATATGAATATAGAATATGCAAAAAGTTTATTAAAGGAAAAGAAAGCCACTTTATTTGATACTGCAATAGAAACCGGGCTGTCTGGCACCGGCCGGCTCCATGATATGTTTATTAAAATTGAAGGAATGACGCCTGGTGAATATAAAAACAATGGTGAAAATTTATCCATCAATTATAATTTCGCGGATACGCCATTCGGGCCGGTAATAATTGGCACAACATCAAAAGGTGTTTGTTATCTGGCGTTTTTTGAAGATGGGGCCACAGCATTTGACGAGTTAAAAAATAAATATCCCAATGCTAAATTTTTCCAGCGTTCAGACGAAATGCAAAAGAATGCATTAAAAATATTTTCGGGCGACTGGTCATCAGCGCAGCAGATCAGATTACATTTAAAAGGAACGCCTTTCCAGATCAAAGTATGGGAGGCGTTATTAAAAATTCCGTCAGGGGGGTTATCTACTTACGCGTCGCTGGCTGCCTCGGTAGATAATGCCAAAGCAAGCAGGGCAGTTGGCACCGCCGTTGGCGATAACCCTGTAGCCTATTTAATTCCCTGCCATAGGGTTATCAGGTCAACAGGCATATTTGGCCAGTATCATTGGGGAATGTCGCGAAAAGCAGCTATGATCGGCTGGGAAGCGTCCAGGTTGGGGTTATAGTTTGGATAATGTTTCAGTTTGTCTGAATGCAAGACCGCAGGGAGATTTTTTCTTTTCCGCAATAAATCCCCTGCGGTCCCGCTGTATGCGATGCCTCCTCCTTTTTCAAAGGGGGGAGGGTGCACTAAGTTATTATTATAATTTACCGAGGGGTAATACATCTCTTTTATATACTTCATTCAGCAGGTTAGCGATGCCAGTATATATTGCAGATGCTCCGCAAACAATTCCTTCATATCCTGCAAATTTGAGCAGTCCTTCATTTTCCGTATAATTCCCAATGGCGAGCAGAAAAAACAAAATAGTAAGGGTGGCAAAAACAAATTGCAGGGCGCGGTTCAATTTTAACGTTCCAATAAAAAGTAATCCTGTGAATATACCCCATACCAATAAATAAGTAGCAAGCGCTGGTTTTGTTGTTGGAGTTATCCATTCCCATTTTGCCATGAGTATCAGTGCAACGAGAGTGAGCCAGAAAAATCCATAAGAGATAAAAGCCGTCATCCCGAAAGTGTTATTCTTTTTAGATTCGAGGACGCCTGCAATTACCTGGGCAATTCCTCCATAAAATATACCCATAGCCAGTATCATGGAGTTCATCTCATAGAAGCCGGCATTATGGATATTCAATAAAACGGTTGTCATACCGAACCCAAATAAACCTAAAGGGGCCGGATTGGCACTGGTGTCGGAAATGTTAATAGCAGCATTCTGATCTGGAAGCATCGTTAATATTTTAATGTTAATCAATGAATGATCGACTAAAATAACGGTTTTACAAGAATTTGTCTATTTTTT
>CAYLVR010000139.1:0-9642 GCA_964387165.1 uncultured Chitinophagaceae bacterium
CTCAAAATCTGGTATTGGCAACAATGTGCAGGTTCGATTCCTGTTCCGGGCACTTTGATTATCAATCAGTTATAAAAGGTCCACACATGTGGACCTTTTATAACTTATCCAAATTTGCAAACAATTTGCAAACAAGACTTTTAACTAACTCAAATTGAGATTTTCTGCAAATGATTTCAGGAAAGTGAAAGAACTTATCATTGTAAAATTACCGCTTTCCTTCGTAAATGGGCCGCCTAAAAAACCTGCTTGATAAAGCAGGATGTAAAAGTTCACCAATAAGGTTCTTTAATTTATTGCTGAAAACCATCTGCTGAACTCGTATGATCCAATTTTTTCGTTTTGATGTACTTCCGAACGAATGAAATAAACCCTGCCTCTTTGTTTATGGAAAGTCAAGCCACTTTTCATCCAGTAGCTTTTGTTACACTAAATATTAAATCACAGTTCAGGCAAATGTGGAAGTGTACCTCACCGATGGCAGGCGTATTGTTTTTCATCAGCCGGTAAGTGTAGATTTTTTAAAAGCATTGATAGCCTGAGTCATGCTGCACTTGTCTGCTTCTTTAAAATATTATTTCTATACCCAGGCTGTAGATATGCGCAAAGGTTTTGATAGCCTGAGTGGTTTGGTACAGCAGCACATGCAACTAAATGTATTAAATGGCGGCATTCTTTATTTTTATCAACAAAAAGCGTAACCAGGTTAAACTACTGATGTGGGAAGGTGATGGGCTTTCCCTCTATTACAAACGCCTGGAACTTGGCACCTATGAATGACCGCAAACAACTGAGGGATATAACCTGAGCGCAACCCAACTGCAATTGATACTTCATGGGATACAACTGAAAAGTGTAAAAATGAAAAATCGTTATCAATATACTGTAGGTAAATAAATGTGCTGAAAGAATTGCTGTAATCGCATTGTACTTGCGAAATTTGTATTCGCAATGCAGCAGCCAACCACAGATATTGACTACAAAACTTTATACGAGCAATCGCAAATAGAAATTGCTTTTTAAAGCAGGAACTGGCAAAACTTAAAAAGTTCATCTTCGGATCCAAACAGGAACGCTTTGTAGCAAGTGATGCCATTACACCTCAGCAATTATCGCTGAACATCGAAGCGCAAGCGGTTGCCGCTGTAAAAATTACAGTTGCAAAAAGGATTGCTTACACAAAGGTTACTAAAGAAATTACTCCTTCCAAATTACATCCCGGCCGTAACCCACTGCCCGATCATCTGGAAAGAAGGGAACAGCTCATTGAGCCTGCAGATGACATTACCTTGTTAAATAAGATCGGCGAAGAAGTAACCGAAGAACTGGAATATGAGCCTGGTAAATTGTTTGTCAATAAAATCATCCGCCCTAAATATGCAAAGCCAGGTGGTGAAGGTGTCATCATTGCATCTATGATAGAAAGACCGTTGCCTAAAGCGATTGCAGGACCTGGATTATTGGCCCAGGCAGTCATTGATAAATACATCGACCATTTGCCGCTGCACCGCCAGATGGAACGCTTTAAAAGACATGGTGTGAACATAGCTTACGGCACATTAACCGATATGCTGATGAAACGCCCATCAAGGTGCTGGATAAAGATAAAGAAGGCCAAACACACCGGGGCTACTTTTGGGTATACCATAGCAGTATAGAAAAACTGGTATTATTTGATTACCAGCCAGGCCGTGGCAGAGAAGAGCCTGGGCAGGTACTTCAAAATTTTAAAGGCTTTTTAAAATTAAACTGGTTGTAGTGATTCTCAAATAGCGAGAAGCCCGTTAGAAATTATTTTCTATCTGAAAGATAATTTTATTAACTAGAGAAAGGGGATTGTCAAATGGTAACTTTGGCAATCGTCCTAAGTAATCATTTGTGACCAGGAAATAGTCGGCGAAATATCGCATTTTGCTCTGAAGATTAGAATCTGAGTTTGTTAACCAATTTAATTTCATGCATTGAAAAGACTTGCCGATTAAGCGTGTTGTTTGTAACCAAATCTTTGATATTGGAATATAAGCAGTTTCTAATATTGAAGTGCATATTACAGGTATTTTATTTAGATTTATGTCAAAAGATAGACTAGTAACCATTATCTAATTAATGAATTGTTTAAGGGATGAATAAAACTGCATACAATGAGGTAGAAGACACTTTTATCGAAGAATTCAGATCGAGATTTAATTTGCTAGTTGTCACGGCAACTGAGATCGAAAAAGAGGTTTTTCATACAAAATTGCTACCATTACCCGGACATAGGCACGTACTACAAATCTCAAAATTTAAACACACATATTATGTAGGTGTATTTGGAGTTTTTTATACGGTTCATGTTGCTTGTAATGAAATGGGCTCAATTGGTAGGTCTTCTTCTATTATAACAACACTCGACGCAATCAATAATTGGTCTCCAACGGTTGTGCTTATGATTGGTATTGCCTTTGGAGCAGATGAGAGAAACCAAGAGATTGGTGATATTTTGGTTGCCGAGCGAATTCTATCTTACGAGCCTCAAAGGGTCGGAGAAAAAGAAACATTGATGAGAGGCAAAGAAGGACCTGCAAGTTCTCTTTTAGTAGATCGCTTTAAATCAGTAAACGGTTGGAGCTTTACGCAAAACGGCAGAATTCCGAAAATCATTCCTGGGCTAATATTATCTGGTGAAAAGCTAATAGATAATCCTCTCTTCATAAAGCGATTAATGAATGAAAATCCGGAAGCGAAAGGGGGCGAAATGGAGGGAGCGGGAATTTACGCAGCATGTGATCAGAGGGTTAAGGACTGGATACTTGTTAAAGGAATTTGCGACTTTGCAGACGGGGAGAAAGGAAAGAATAAAAAAGAAAATCAAAAAATGGCAATTGACAGCGCAGTTGAATTGTGTAATCTTGTATTTAGTAAACAACATAGTTTCAAAGACATAGGTTTAACGGTTCAAAATGAGGTACTAAATACTGACTTTTCTGAATATAGGGGGGGCATTCCAGAATGGATGCATAAAAAGGTAAAATCGTTAGCAAAAGAAATAAGAAATGAAGATCGTTAGAAGTGGCCTCTTGGCAGAAATGATCGCTTTCTCGCAGAAAGAAAGCGGCGTGATCGTTGGTGATCCAGGCGCTGGTAAGACTTATATACTTAGCATTCTGGTTGAAACACTGCTAGAGCAGGAGATTCCTGCAACTATGATACGTATGGATTTTTTGTCGGAAGGGACAGATACTGAGATTACACAGGCATTAGGCATTGCCGAGGGTAACTGGATTGACTCGTTGAAAAAAATCATGGTTCCAGACAAAAAAAGAGGTGTCCTCGTCTTTGATTCTTTCGATAGCGTACGAGATGAAAAATTAAAATCTATCTTACTCAATCAATTTGCAAAAGCGAAACAGGAACTTCCGAATTGGTCGATTGTAGTTAGCGTGAGAACGTATGATGCAGCAAAATCGCAAAAGTTGATTGACTTATTTGTAATGGAATTTAATGAAAACAATGTACACTGCCGGCACTTTACTATCCCTATTCTATCTGAAGAAGAACTAGCTTTATTCCTATCCGGGAATGACAGACTGAAGGCCGTATACCACGGAGGGAGTCAAAAATTGAAAGACGTACTTAAAATCCCTTTTTTCTTATCACTGCTTCATACTATCTTAAAAAAAACAGATGTAAATACAGAGGCATTAAAGCTATTAAAATCAGAAATCGATTTACTTGAGTTGTATTGGACTAAAGTTATCCTTCGGGAGTCATACATACAAACTGAATTATTTTTAATGAAAATAACTCAAAAGATGGTGTATGAACGGTTACTTACGGTTGACAAGTTAGATTATTTGAGAGATCTTAGTCCACAAGACGTATTGATTGCCGAACAGCTCCTAAGCGTTAATATACTTGCCGAACAAAATTCATATTCTTCTAAAATCGCCTATACACATAATATTCTATTCGATTATGCAGTTAGCAAACTTATTTTGAAGGACGATGCTGGAAAAATATTGGAATTTATTGCAGGCGATCAAACACGTCCCTATTTTCTTCGACCTAGCTTCGTCTATCTTTTCGCTCGAATATGGTATGCCGATCAGACTAAATTCTGGTCCATTTATAATGAGTTGTCGCTGAATACAGATCCAACAATTTCTTTATTCAATAAGCTTATCCCATCCTCTGTAATTGCCAGAGAGTTTGAGATGGATATAAAATTAGAATTTTTGGACGGTACGGAAAATTTCAAAACTCTACAAATAAGTAATGTCCTACAGGCGCTAAGGTTTACTAAAAACACTACTAATATATTGGCTCAAGCATATCTTTTACATAAACTATCCTCAGCGCTTCAACTTCCTTTTGTTGTTGATTTTGCGTTTATACTCGACGGACTTATAAATAATTCCGCCATTCGATCTAACACCTTAGCATTTGCTATATGCGGACAATCAGCCAGAAATCTGATGGATTTTTTAATGCCCCACAAGGAAAATCCGTTTGTGGAAAGACTGGCCAGTTATCAAGGAACAATTTTTATTTGTAAAACCTTCTCAACGGATATTAGATCTTCAAGAACTCAGTTAAAAAACATCCTTGATACACTGAAACACCCGAATTTTAACATCAATTATATTAGTACGCTGGCAGAAGGCATCAAAGAATTTTATAAGGCAGATCCGGATTTTTGCGTTACCGTTTATCATGAAATTTTTGATCATGAGGAAACATCTACAGCTCCTGCACCTATGCTTAGTGGTGTATTGATGAGTTTTACTTCAAGCCGACGTGATCAATTTGGCACTTGTTATTTCCGCTTAACAGAGTTCTTTCCGACCTTCATTAATGACTTTCCAAATCAAGCAATCCCACTTGGATTACACATAACTAATAACTTTATTAATCGAAGAAATGGGGCGCCGATCAAGGTATCTGATTTTATAAAAACGCCTTTCATTTTTGACATATCAGGAGTAAAAGCGCACTACCAGGTAGATTTATCCCATATTTGGTCTGTCAATTGCAATTATATTGATGCTTTTAAATTCACCCGGATGATTATCGACTATTTAGGCCGGATCCTAGACAATTCTGATGATCAGGCTTTGCGAATAGGCTTAAAACTATTTTGCCAAAATGCATACAATGCTTACAACTGGAAAATGTTACTTGATTTTGCTTCCATACATCCGGAGGATACATGTGATCTACTGTTTCAAGTACTCCTGCAACCAGCTATATTGTACTGGGATGATACTGTTGTTGCTGCCGGAGCTTTTTTAGAAGCTACGGCTTCCATTTACGACAATAAACAATTGCTTTTAATCGAAAAAGCCATTTTGGCATTGCCAGATTATGTGGATCACAATGAGCGTCCAAAAACTAATGCCATCATATTGCGTCTCTTAGGTAGAATACCTCGGGAACGCATAAGGCAGGCAAACTCAATTTCCTTGATGTCAAAATCTGAAAAGGTTGCAAATGATCCTCTAGTAACTTATAGTACTTCGGTGGAGGCTTTTACTACGCAAATGTTTCTTGAAGAACAAGGTGTGGATGTGAACGACCCAATGAACGAGAAATTACTTGCTGCTAACCATATAATGGAATCGTTCGCTAGTCAATTTTTAAATGACTTATCAAACAGGAAGTCGTATGAGCAGGCCTTGGAGGAAGCTACTACTGCATATACTATTGTAAAAAATAGTAACCCATTATCATCGCCTCTTTCGCAAACTCTGCTCTCCAATATTGCTGCTGTTTGCAAAATTGTTTTGCGCTCAGAAAATCTCATAAAACCATCGCCCCCTTTGAACGAACAGACATATGCAACGTTTAAGGATATCATACTGTTTTGCCTTGAACAACACACAGACTCGGATATTCATGCTGAAGATAATTACTCGCCAGGATCAGGATTTTCTCATACTCCACGCAGTCAGGCAGCAGCTGCTTTAACACAACTCTTTATTCAAACGAGAGACGAAGAGTTATTACCACTAATCAAGCATTATTCAGCTGATCGGAATCCAATAACAAGATTTGGGGTCTTACAGTCTTTGCCTTATTTATATTCTGACAAAAAAGAACTCTTTTGGGAAATCATGGATGAAAGACTGGCCAATGAGACAGATTGGTTTACGAAAGGAGCAGTCATTTCCATGTTAGACAACCACAAAATATTTTCTGAAGAACCAGATCGATTTATAAAGTCCTTAGAAATTGCAAAGAATTCAATTAAGAGAATTCCAGAAGGGAATAATACTTTTCTTGACAACTTCTTGCTCGTGGTATTGACGTTCATCCGAACAACAACAGATCTAAGAGCCAAGGATATCTTAAATGAATGTCTTGATCATCAACTTTATCTAGGTTTTGATCTTGTATACGAAGCATTTAAAATCATTGAGCCTGAAAATATTTATCGCAATTATGCAGATGCCGCGGACCTTGCTAAGAGTCAAAAGATTTTGGACATTTTAATGCATCTGTTAGAAAGGTGTGAACGAATATTGACTTCTGTTCAATCTGGAGATGCAATTACCAAAGAAGTGGAGCAAGCGTTTAAAATCCTTGATTCCGTAATAACGAGGATTTATTTTTCACTGCAAGTTAACAAAAGAATTTTAAAGAATCGAATACCTATAACGCGAGAAAATCAGCAGCGCTTTTATTTTTTTTCCAAGCCTTTACTTGAAAAGGTCGTTTACATTTCGAGGCAGTTAGATGGCGGGCATGTACAAGCTCATTCCGCCCATTATATTATTGAGATTTTAAGTGAAGTTCTCTCCTTTGATACAAACTTTTCGTTAGCAACCATGAGCGAAATTACTTTAATGGCTGCAGGCTCTCAATATACTTTTGATGATTCTGCCATTCGAGGAGCAGTAAGATATACAGAAAAACTACTAGCTGATCATAAGGCTATGCTCAACGATCCCGTAGCATTCGGACAAATCATGACTGTGCTAAATATTTATGTTAAGTCTGGTTGGATACAAGCATTGGAGTTGCTTTGGAAACTTGACGATATTTTTCGATAGTATGGAAAAGATTTTTTCAAAAGAACAAGTTAACATTTGAAGTTACTTATTTTCTTTATCCGTAAGCAATAAAAATACTTGCCGTATAAAGCAGGTTGCAAAGTTGATTATGAAGATTATTTATTCTATTGCTGAAACCCGGCCGCTGAACCTATACGCTCCAATCTTTTTCTTTTTAATATACTCAATCACTTCCGAGCGAATGAAATATACCCTGCCTCTTTGTTTATGAAAAGGCAAGCCTCTTTTCATCCAGTCAGTAAGTGTAACCAACGAAATATCCAGAATGCCGGCAATATCACAGCGGGAAATAAAAGGTTCATTATTCCCAGTATCTGTTTTATTGGTTTCCTTTAAATCTTCCAGGCATTCTTTTATCGCTTCTTTTACCCATCGCTTAATATCATTTTCGTTAGGAACAAATAAAGTTTCCATACCACCTCATTTTCTTTTTTACACAAACTGAAATAATCTTAACCACTGCTTTTATATTTCACCGACCCTCCCCCTATTTCCCCATTCTTCCTCGGATCATCCATTCTCTGAAATTCTTGTAACGCTTCCATGATGCTACTGCCGGAGGCTATCGCCAGATCCTTATGTTCACTTTCAAATTCTTCCACCAGTTTATTCGCAACTTTGAATAAACCAATTGATTTTGCCTGTCAACTATATAATATTTCACACTTCACTGTTTAAGACATACACCAAACTTCCCAATACAGGATTGTAAGAAGGGATATACCGGATATATCCCAATTCGTTCAAATCCCGCATACATTTATGGTAAGTTGCCATCCCGGATATTTTTGCCTGCTGCATCAGTTCCCTGCTGTATATAGATACCGGCATTTGACAACCCCGGATTTTAGAATAGTACAATATGGCCATGAATAAGCTGATATGTGAAGGCCCTATGCGCGGATCTTCACGTACCGTTTCCATAAAACCATATAATACTCCACTATTGTCCATTGCTTAATGCACTTTCTGTTTACGGCTCTGTTTCTTTACCGGTTCATCAGTTTTTTGTTTTTGCGCCTGTTTTTGTTTCTGCTCTTTTTTTTGAGACGGCGCAGGTTCCTGCTTTTCTTTTTGCTCCTGTTTTTGTTGCTGGCTTACGCGTTGTTTCAGTTGTTCGGCCAGCTCTTTACCGATATACTGTTTTTCAACCAGCGTTTCGGTGGTCAGGCGCTGTTTGTTTTGATCATATACATTCAATGCGCCCAGGGTAATATTGGGTGAGATATATAGCTTTTCTTCTTTACCATCATTGCCCACAAAAGTGGCTTTCTGCAGGTTGCCTCTTTGCAGGGATTCGATCAGCGATTGTTTATATTGTTCATTGGTTAATTCCTTGATGGAATACTTTGAAAGCACATTCTCCAGATTGAACCCATAGTTTTTGGTGTATTGTTTCATTTCGTGATTACCGTTGTCCAGCTTGTTTTTAAGGTTCAGTTTTACCCATGCCTCGTATTCGTTGCCTTCATTGCTTACAAGGTTTTTGTGAACAGGACGGCCCGCCAGCAGGTTATAGGCTTCTTTAAGCGTGTACTTGTTGTTAACCTTATTTTTTTGTTGACCACCATCCTCTCTGTCATCCGCAGACTTTTTTGAAGTGATATAAAAGGTTTGATTTACCGTATTTGCTTGCCCTTCCTTTTGGAGTTGCAGGTTAAACTTGTTGAGAAAATAATAATCTGATGTAGCAGATTTTTTTAAATGCAGGTTTGCTGTTACCTGGTTGCCGTCATAGTTCTTTTTAAATTCATGTTGTATCATCGGCACACACTGTTCCATTTTCGCTTTCAGTTCAGGCGTAAAAGCTTCCGCAAACCCGGTCCTCTTTAACTGGCTTTCATTGAAGCCCATTGCTTTTTCATCCATGACAATTGATTTTGTATATGATTGAATTTGTTGCTTATCCCAATGTTCTATCAGCGCATCTGTAAAGGCGTTTCCATCTTTATTATATAATGGATTCGCATCGGAATTGTTCATTTTCCAATAGTTGAATTGTTATTAGAATTTTAACTACCGTGTCTTATTAGTTCAACAATCTTGCCTTCAGTACTACACTGTGAGGAACCCGGAGTGTTAATGCACGCTCTCCGTTTTGCTCACCCGCTTGTATAATAAGCTCCTTCGTTCTGGGTATGGTAAAAACCGGGAAGCCTATCACCAAGTCATTGCCTTGTCTTCCTTTTACATTGCATATCGGTTGTACATGCGAAGGCGTCAATTCCGTTTGTTGCACGGCTGTCCGTTTCGCCCTTTTTCTATCCTGCAAAAAGAACCGCACATATTCCGGTTTGTAATCAATTAACGATTTGTTTTTAAAATGAAGATTAAACCACATGCTGCCGTTAGCGAGATAGATGCTTTGGAGGGATAACAGCATTTTCTGTTCCCGTGTTGATTGGTGAAGAAATATCTTTTCTGATTGCACTTTACTTGCGAGCATTCGCAATTCTGCATCATTTACCGGCAATTCAGTAAGAAAGGCATCCTGCTTCTTTTTTACCGAATCTTTATAAAAGGAAATATTTAAGAAAGTTGGATGGGCTGAATAGTCCAGTAAGAAAGAATAAAACCGTCCATCGCT
>CAYLVR010000140.1:0-9598 GCA_964387165.1 uncultured Chitinophagaceae bacterium
CAGAGGGTCGCTGGTTCGAGCCCAGCAGGGTCCACTGAAAATCTCCAATTTACAAAGGTCGCTGTTAGTGACCTTTTGTTTTTTTGTTCAGGAACGTATGCGGTTGTATCGTTCTGCCAGGAGTAGTCTGTATTTTTCCTTGTAAACTTTTGAAAGAAAAGAATTGCCGATAAGGTTGAACGCCTTCCCCTCATTTCTCAGCAAGCGGCTGAAAACTCCTGTCACCTGGCGGGAGGAAAGCCCCAGCGTTTGCCCGAACTGTTCAAAACGCTGCCGGTTAAACTTGTTTTTTCTTGCATCCAGGGTAAGCGCTAATTCTTCTTTGTCGTCTGGATTGGCGATGGCTACATTCAAAAGGTCGTAAGCCGGAGCCAGGCCCCAGACGCCATCTTTTTGAACGATCAGGGAAAAGTTCTTCAGGTGCATGTCATTGTTCCCTGTAAGAAAACAAAAAAGGGTAAGCTCAAAAAAATTAGAAAGCTCCAGCAATGTATTTTCTGCATATTGAGCGATGGCTTTTCCTACTTTTTCTATTGAGCCTTTGTATTTGTCAAAGGCCTCCAGCACCTGGAACATATCCAGCATGTGGATCTTTTCACCATTAGCCGTACGGTCAATACGCCGGGTAATATATGCCAGTTCCCCGGATGACAACCGTACCAGACTGGAAGGTACTACCGGTATCCCAAAGGATTCAGCGATCCGCATGGTAAGGTGTTCGTTTTCGGGTAATCGCGGGTAATCTGCATGTGGTGGTTTCAGGATATAATTTCCTCCAGGTGCTCCTACAATGGTCAGACGGGTTTTGCGTTTCTTTTCCAGCATATTTTTAACTACTGTCAACGATAACTTAGGTTGTACACCTGGTACCGTTACGCTACGCTGAACAACCATTGCAGCCAATTCAGCCATTTGTTGCAGGTTATAATCCAGCTCCGGCGGTTCAGTTGTGCCAAAGAATGCCTTGCTGCAACGCGGATGAAAATCTTTTTGTTTTTCTTCCAGCTCCTGGTAACAATATAAACAACGGTTACTCATCTTCCTTATCCATGGGTATTACACTTACAGCTCCGATACAGTTTTGACAGCAGGCCAGTAGCAATCCCATACGGTCATTGGGGTTCAGCTTCCAGCTCTTTGCAGCAATGTCCAGCAACCACCCTTCAGGAAGTGGGCTTCACTTTGTCCGAAATCAAAAAGCTGTTGGAGAGCTGGTACAGCAACAACGCTTCAAGGGCAGCGCAAATCAAAATGTTTACGTCGAAAATAGAAGAAATTGATATAAAGATCTGTCAATTAAAGCAGGTTAAAAAACGGTTGCTCACCATGGTAAAGGAGCTTGAAAACGGGGAATGCTGAATTGATTAACCACTTTTGTGGCTAGTTGTATATCCGGCTTATTTCCCCATCGGTTTTTGCAGGCGTTCGGGGTATCCTGCGCCTGCAATTTCAATTTTAGCTGAAGCTCCCTCTTATAGCATATTTGATATTATAAAAAAACGTCCTACCTTGAAGGGGCTTTTTAATCCTTTCATCTTTTGACTGTCTGCCCGTGCGTTTTAGGCGGGCCTGCCACTACCCGAACCCATTCTAAAAAATTTTTAGTGGCTTAAAAACATTGGCTGGTATTAGCCGTGGGTGATATGTATTTGTGTGTATTGATGCGGGCAACTGCAATAATATACCTGGTGCTATAGCGGCGAAGCTGTACCTGAATAACCTGGTTTTTAACGTTAACTATTAACAGATGTCCGAACCTGAAAACTTAAGATATTGAGATGATTTCAATTGTTTTTCGGTGGGTAAAAGACACCCGCCGATAGAGAAAACATAAAAAAGAGCCGGGCGCGATAAATAGTAATTTAAGCAATGCTGCCAGATATTTATAAGATACCTTTACATAAACAATCAAACAATTAAAAAGATGGATAGTAGATACATTTTGAATTATACTTACATATAACTATATTTGTATTATGAAAATAAAATTCTTTAACCCGGATAGTCTTGATAAGAACCTGAAAGCTACCGTGCACAAAAGCGGAAAACTTGGATTTACGGTAGATGCTGCAAGAAGACTAAAGCTGGAAACTAACAAAAGCGCTGCAATAGGAACAAATGAGGATGACCCTACAGACGATTCCCTGTATGTAATTATATATAATGAGGTCAGGAGCGGAGCTTTTCGTATTGCTAAGGCAGGGCAGTATTATTATATTAACCTGAAAGCCTTGTTTGATGCATTGAAAATCAATTATAAGCAGGAATCTGTGGTGTATGATATTTCCGAAGAGCCCTCCTTGGGGGACGAAATGATTTTTAAATTTTCCCGCAGAAAAAACACTAAAAAACCGCATATTGAATCTTAAATAACAACTAATCTATGGAAAGCGAAATTTTAATTTATCAAACAGAGGGTGGCGACACAAGGATTGAGGTAAGGCTTGAGAGTGAAGACGTTTGGCTTTCACAAGCACAGATGTGTACATTGTATCAAAAGTCGAAATCATCTATTAGTGAGTATTTGACAGATATTTTTAAGAAGGGAGAATTAGATGAAGATTCAGTTGTTCGGAAATACCGAACAACTGCTGCCGATGATAAAATGTACAATACCAAATTTTACAATTTGGATGTTATAATATCTGTTGGATATCGGGCAGATAGTCACCGGGGTATCCAATTCCGTAAGTGGGCCACCCGGCGCCTTAAAGAATACCTGATAAAAGGTTTTACACTGGATGATGAACGCCTGAAATCCGGCAACCAGCCCAACTATTTCCAGGAGTTGCTGGATCGTATACGGGATATACGCTCCACCGAAAAGATCTTTTATGTATATGAAAGACTGGGCTGCCAGGCTGCATGATATACTAACCATAAACCAAAAAGAAATAAAGCTGGATGCCGGGCGCATAAGTAAAAAAATAGCCGATGAGCTGGCCGAAAAAGAATATGAAAAATTTGATGCCCAACGTAAGGAAATAGAAGCGGAGGAAAACCTTAAACGATTGGAAGAAGGAGTTAAGAAAATAGGGAGGGCTAAGAACAAATAATATGGTTATCAAAAAGCTTCTTACCTTGAAGGTGCTTTTTTAATCCTTTCATCTTTTGACTGTCTACCTGGTCGTGCGTATGGAACTGCCTATTTGTATGATCTGGGAGAACCTGCCACTACCCGAGCCCGTATTTAAAAAAGATTAGTGGCTATATTGACGCACAGGCTTGAGCTGTGTAATGGCTTTGCACATGCGGATTATTCTACAGGCAATTGTAAAATAAAATACAGCATGGGACTGAGTGGGCGAAGTTGTGGGAGCTATTTACAAGCGCTTATCAGCGTTTATAAACGGATAAAAAATAGTGATACGTAAAAAATGTATAAAAATGCGTAATACTAAAATGCTGTTTGCAATGGTTTATGATTTTTACAATTTCGTGTAGTAACATAAATACAAGCGTGGTGCGCTATTAGATTATGCATCTTAAACATTGGAAGATATTGACATTTATATTGTTGACAGCTTTTTTGTCTGTATCTACATATCTTTTTTTAAAAGGGCAGCGCACAGATTTAAGTTACCCTATTGACACAAATAAATTCAATGACTATGGAAGTTTCATTGGCGGACTCTTTGGAAGTTTATCTATCTATCTTTTGTTGATAACATATTTTTATTCAATGCAAGGCAATGAATTAACGAAGATTGAGACGTTCTACCAAAATTTAAACTCTGAAATTAATGATGCATCATTTGAAGGGGAAAAAGGTACTGACGCTTATTTGGCTTACGATATGAATACTCAAACTAAAAACGTTATTCTTGACAATTTAAATGTTGTTGTTACATCCTTTGCAACCTATCTCAATTATGTTTCTCAGAATAAAATAGTTTCTGAATCAGACAAAAAAATATATGTAACACGAATTTATTTGCTATTCTATTCAAAAGTATTGTGGCCACTTCATGAAACAATTACTAAAAATGGTATCAGTTTTATAAATAAAAAACATGATGACAGCTTATTGGTGCTTCCAAAATTCTGTGACATAGGAATTAAAACTATTAAATATCTAAGAGAAAATGAAATTGCAGCGGCGTCAGCTTTTAAAGACGAGATAATTAAAAAACTAAGAATTATAATAGACAGCGCACAACAGGGGGACTCAAGTCGGACAAGACATAGTATAATCGGCTAATTGCAATTCCGGGCTCCAGTTACCGCCAGACGACAGCACAACAGAAATTATCTAGATACAATATTTTTTACATTAAATTGTCATACGGTATTTCAGCAGACGGATTTCAAATATCCTACATGCGCCAATCCGTACCGTTATGCGATATTTCTAAACCAACCGAGATAAATTGACAACATATTAGAGTCTATATGATTAACTTTTTTAGGCGATTAATTAATATTCCTAATAAGAAAATTGAAAGAGAACCAAATTCTTCCGAACTAATTCATGAAATGCTTTATTCATTAGCAGAAGCAAATAGGCTTTATGATGAAAAGAAATATCCTGAAGCATTATTAAAATTTGATCTTGCAGTAAAATCAGGACTTTTTGATAAGGAAGCTTATACAGATAGAGGGATTTGCTTGCAAAGTCTTGATTTTCATCTTGACGCTATTGACGATTTTACATTTGCAATTCAATTACTTCCATATGATCCAAACAACTACTTTCTTCGTTCTCTATCATTAAAACAAATTGGATTATATAAGCAGGCTATTAGTGATAACGAAAAAGCAATTTTGCTTTCAGAAATTCCATCTGTAGAAAATGAAGAAAAAAATAAAAAGGCAATAGATATGGGGTATAATTGTGTGGCAGACTTTTATCGTATTCGTTTGGACTTACTATTACAAGAGACAAATTTTAGTCAAACTATTAAAGATTACATAGTTAAACCTAAAACAAGAAGAATCATATAAATTTGACAGCAAAACATCGCACAACAGGCAGGTTGACGTAAATGCGGGCAGACGGAAAACGTTCTTCAACTTTTGGTTCTTTATTTTGGCTTTTGTTCCGGCTGACGGAATATAATCAGCAAAATTCTATAACTTGTACATCAATTAAATAATCAACTTCGGTAGCCGGGCGGGACGGATCGCTATTACACCGCACTTCGCCAATCTGTACAGTTAGGCACAATTATATGATAACCCCTATTGAGACTATCTACAAAGGACGAAGATTTAGAAGTCGCTTAGAAGCTCGTTGGGCAATTTTTTTTGACGCGATTGATATTGGTTGGGAATATGAAACAGAAGGCTTCCAAATTGGTAGTACAAAATATTTGACAGACTTCAAGCTACAATCCTTTGGTTCGACAAGGATTGATTTATTTGTAGAAATTAAGCCACAGAAACCATCAATTGAAGAAATTAAAAAATGCTACGAAGTCTCAATCGGGACAAATACTGACATGCTTTTAATTTGTGGGACTCCCGGTTTGCCAGAATTTGCTACAATTGGAAGTGACTGGAATTTAAAAACAGGCTATGTCGCTTTATATTTTCCTACTCAAACAATGTTGAAAGGGAAGGATGTGAGTACACCTTTTAAACTATGGGCTGAAAGTTGTCGCTTTAGCCTTTTTCAGACTGGCCCTGATGGCAATTCTTTGGACGTTTGGCCAATTTACTTTTTAATTAACAACATTGGTGATAAAACGTACTCTTATGGGCTTATTAGTAAAATCGAAGCAAAAATAAGTCAAGAATACGAAGTTTTTGGTATCAACCCATTCGGTACACTAATACGTTCTCACTATTTTTCTTCAAAACCGGATGGTCGATTAATTAACCACGAAAGACTTGTCTACGGATATGAAGTTGCAACTTGTGCGCGATTTGAACATGATGAGTTTAATCTAAAAATAATTGACGGATTTTATCGTGAATTAGAAACAATTCCATTTAATAATGTCTATTCATCCATCGACAATTCTTATGCATTGTACTATGACGTAAAAGATAAAAAATTCATTTCGAGAAGGACAAACGAAGCAAAACCCCAAGGAGCAGTTACTTTAGTTAAACGTTCGCCTAAACTAATTATTAAACAATTTGTAATTAACTATCCTCAATCAAAAAGGACAGACGACCCAGAGCAAGTTCTTAAAATGTGGAAAGGTTTTCTTTTTAGGTGGCGTATTCAACTAAAAGATTTGAAATTGAGGCGTAAGACGAAATAACTATGGCGGCTTGGTAATATGCCGGTGCGATGAATATTCTTCACTTTTTGTTTGGCTAATCAGGTTCAGTTCCAGCCGACGAATAACGCCGGGCAATAGAATAAACAGTAAACTTTTATTTGTAAATTAACAGCAGTTACGGTCAGGCGAATCACAGAGTTCCGACACATCGCCAAGCCGTACCGTTACATGCAATTTTAAGACATGCCTTGCCAACATAGATTTCACGACATACTGATTCCTCAACAGGATAAACTTCGCTTTTTGTTTATTGGCACTTTTAATCCAGAGTGGGATGCTGCTAACGCTAATAATGCAAACTATTTTTATGGAAGAGCTTCAAGTTTATTTTGGTGCATACTTCCTCATGCCTTTAAAGAAAATTGTCTTATCGACAAAGAAAGAGAAGAATGGGGAGCTTTTTGTGTCGCAAACAAAATTGGGTTGACAGACATAATTTCTTGCGTAACAAATGCAGACCAAAATAACCAAGAACATATTGACCTATTGACACTTGGATTTAAAGACGACAACCTCGACAAAAAAATAAATCGACAATATATTTTTAATCTTGACTTTACTACCCAGCAATTGACACAACTTATAGACGAAAATCGTCAAACATTAAGAGGTGTTTTTTTCACTCGTTCGACAAACCAAGGAATATCTAGAATATGGCAGCAGTGGCAGGATGTATCCGAGTACTGTCAAAATTTAGACATCTATTCCAATGGACTCCCAACGCCTTCAACACGAGGTGGCACAATTAGAAACAAAATATTTATTTGGCGACAAGAAATACAAAAATGCATGTAACATTGCATTTGTGTTATGTTGGCGGACAGATAACACCGCCTCAGCTTTTATCTATTATCTGTAGTTCTGGCCAGACGTTTTTCAAATTCCGCCACAAGCACAAATGCTCAACCGTTAACTGAGACTGCCAATTCGAGATTCCCCAAATAAAAAGTAGTGCCATATTTAACGTTATATGACACTACGCAAACTTTGCGATAGAAAAATCACTTTTTTCTATTTGGACGTTGTGTAAGAGCAGATGCAGCAACAGATTTTACTTTTGCTGGTGTTTTAGGGTTGCTCAATAGTTTAGATGCTATTGATGCAACTTTTTTTGAAGTGCTCTCATTTATCTTTTTTGTCATTGAAAAAAAATTAAAATGAAAAATTAATATGCTTTTTGGTAAGTTAAATCTTCAACTGTAGCTATTGGAGCATCTCTCTTTACAGCAGCGATTCCATTTTCTCTACCCTGCTGAGTTACATAAGTTTCACTAGTGCCTATAATCTCACCGTTAGCCGCAGTTAAAACAAAATAGTATTGGTTGTTAGAAGAAACATGCCTTCTGTATCTTGAATCAGATGGAGCATTTTGCCTCACAGACTCAATTCCTTTTTGACAACTAATTTTTGACAAATATCCTTCGCTAGCCAGTATTTTCTCGCCGTTTGCAGACTTAAGGTTGAAATAGAATTGATTGTTTGTTCCGTTAAAAATTTGAAACTTTGGATTATTCATAATATTATTTTTAAATGTTTTAAAATTGTTACGGAATTTGTAATACAAAAATGCCTAGCATACTTGTATTATACGGTATTCCAAACCGTCTCGCTTCTTGCTATCATTTCTCCATAGGCTGACAAAATTTTAGAACATATAATGAAACAAAGATATTTTTTCTATTTTAAATAGAACATAGAACTTGTCCACATGTTCTACACTTTATTCTATTGGTGGTATATTTACAAAATGAAAGAACTCCACATCAGCCAAGAGAAACTTTTATTAATTCTAAAAAACAATGTTGATTCGCCTCTTACAATTCGTGAAATCCAAGAAGAATTAGGTCTTGCGTCTCCAAGCGTAGTTCATCACCATATTCAACAATTAGAAAAAAAGGGGTATCTAAAAAGAAATCCCAACAACCCAAAAGATTATGTTGTAATGGAAAACCCTGAAAAATCTATTATCTATATTGGGAAATATGGAACTGCTCAATGTGGGCCAAATGGCACAATTCTTTCAGGTAACCCGATTGACCGAATACCTATTGCATCTAGGTTATTAAAGTTTCCTGCAGAGGAGGCTTTCATTGTAGAAGCAAAAGGAGACTCAATGGAGCCTAAGATCAAAAATGGAGACCTCGTAATTGCGAAAATGCAAAACTATGCTGAGAATGGCGACTTAATTGTTTGTGTTAATGACGGAGAGGTTTTAATTAAAAAAATTACTAAACATAGTGAATCAACAGTAATCTTGCATTCTCTAAATAGTGAGAAATACCAACCTTTTATTGCTAAAAACTTGAAAATAGAGGGAGTTGTAAAAAACATCTTACAGTATGATTAATGCAATGCAGCTTCAGCTAACATTGCATTGGCAATATGGCGGGGCGACGAATATATTCTCAACATTTGGCTATTCAACTTTAGTTCCGGCTGACAAATAATGCCAAGCAATGAATAAACAATAAATTTGTATTTATAATTTAGCTGTGGTTAGGAGCTGACGATTTCAAATACCACCACATTGCTCGTGCTTCAACATTCAAATCATCTACCAACTTCTACTACTATCTCTTAATCAATCTAAAAAACTCCTCAAGTGTTAACTCCCTTGCATTACAAATTTTTTCAAGGGTTTCAGTCGTCATTGCATAGCCTTTAGAACTAACAATCTTTCTGGCAAGCTTTTCTTCAATGTAATGATCTTTGGCAAATTCAGCGTATTTGTATTTACCATTCGGATATTTATAATCCCGGAACCAGTTATCAATTATATATTGGTTTATAACAAACTTCAGCTCCTTCATAAAGCAAATAAAATAATGATAGTTTTATTTCCCTTTAAAAATAGGGGCATTAAAAAAATCATAAACAGAAATCCCGATCTCTTTACAAAATTTATTCACTGTAAGAATAGATGCGCCTTTCTTCTCCCATCTGTACTGACTTTGTTTGTCTTTATCTGTTTCAGATGCAAAAGCAGACATATGCTTGCCGGTCTTTTCCCGCAGGGCTTTCATGCGAATAGCAATCTTATTTTTAATATCAATATCGTCTTTGTCCAACTTGCGCATAATGCAATTGTGGATTTTTTTTTCAAAAAAATAGTAAACAAAGTTGTTTACTTATTGCGAAGTGTATATCTTTATAGTCGTCCAATCTAAATTGGGCATAGTAGAAAAAAATATTTAAAAGTCTCGTCGTTCAAAGATTGACAGCCAAGAAAGCGAGGCGGTGAAAGTGCCCATATCTACTGACGTAGCTATATTTGTAGCCTAAGGTAGGTGTGGGTCTTGCCGTAAATCCATTTTCTTGGCTGTCACTAAGAACGGTGGTTGGTAAGGCCCGCACCTATCTTTTTT